>JBEDHM010000095.1:0-6573 GCA_041174105.1 Cyanobacteriota bacterium
GTGCGGAAAACCCGCGGGAGCTGTGGGATACCGGGCGATGGTAACAACGTTGCCGGGCATCGCGAGACGCTTTGAAATGGGCTGAAACCCCAGGGCTGGATTGCTGTTTAGGTATTTCTTCCGATTTCCCGCCGCGGCTGCGGGATGGCACGCCAAGATGGCCGGCTCTAGCTCCCCTTCCGCCGATGGCCAGTTCTGCCGCCACGCCCGCTGCGGTTGATGCCCCAGCCGATGACGTGCTGGAGCAGTCGGTGCTCGGATCGCGCCGGTTGTCCAACGTGCTGGTGGCGTCCCTGGTCAGCACCGGTGGCCTGGGTTTTCTACTCACCAGTGCCTCCAGCTTCCTTGGCCGAGATCTGCTGCCGATTGGCCACCCCGCCGAACTGGCGTTGGTGCCCCAGGGGCTGGTGATGGGCCTGTATGGATTGGCCGCTTTGCTGCTGGCTACCTACCTCTGGGTGGTGATTGGCATCGATGTGGGCGCGGGATCCAACCGCTTTGATCGCCAGGCCGGCCATGCCACCATCCGTCGCCAGGGCTTCCGCCAGGTGATTGCGGTGGAGATCCCCCTGCGGGAGATTCAGGCGGTGAAGGTGGAGGTGCGCGATGGCCTCAGCCCCCGGCGCCGCATTTCCTTGAAGGTGCAGGGCCGGCGCGATATGCCCCTGACCCGGGTGGGAGAGCCGATGCCGTTGGCCGATCTGGAACTCTCCGGTGCCCAGCTCGCCCGTTTCCTGGGCGTTCCCCTCGAGGGCGTTTGAGGCAGGCTTCTGCCAACGCAGTCAACGCTGGTTCACCCATGCCCCAATCCCCCATGGCCCTCTTGATCTCGCGGCTGTTGCTGGGCGGCCTGCTGCTGCTTTCGCCCTTGACCCTGGCGGGCTGCGCCGCTGACAACACCAGCAAGGCCCTTGGCTGTGGTGCAGCCAGCACGCCCTGCCTCAAGGGCTCAGCCACGGTGGAGCTGATCACCAGCAAAGGCACGGTGGACATTCAGGTGGATGGTGCTGCTGCGCCGCTCACCGCCGGCAATTTTGTCGATTTGGTGAAACGCGGCGTTTACAACGGCACGGTGTTTCACCGGGTGGTGCGCGAACCGGTGCCCTTTGTGGTGCAGGGGGGTGATCCCACCAGCGCCGATCCCAAGGTGCCCGTGAGCCAATACGGCACTGGCAGCTACGTCGATCCCACCAGTGGCGAAACCCGCCTGATTCCCTTGGAAATCAAGCGCGCCGGTGAAGCCGAGCCCCGCTACGGCGAGCCTGTGACCACCCCCGGGATCACCCGCGACCTGGCCTTGGCCCACCAGCGGGGGGCGGTGGCCATGGCCCGCTCGGCCGACCCCAATTCAGCCAGTGCCCAGTTTTATGTGGCCCTGCAGGCCCTGCCCGAGCTCGATGGGCGCTATGCCGTTTTTGGCCGGGTGAGCAAGGGGATGGATGTGATCGACAAGATCCAACAGGGCGACAAAATCACCTCCGCCAAGGTGATTGCCGGCGGCACGCTGGTGCAGGGCAACCCCTGATTAGGCAGGCACCCGTTTTTCCAGGTCGGTCGTTTTGAGATAGGCGGTGTTCACCCCGGAGGCACGCTCCAGGGAGATGCGGCCCGTGCGGGCAATTTCGAGGATCCCGTAGGTCTCCATCACTTGCTCCAGGGCCACCAACTTTCCGGGGTCACCCACCACCTCCAGGGTGAGGGCGTGGTCGGCCACGTCCACCACATTGGCGCGGAAAACCTGGGCCAGATCGAGAATGGCGCTGCGGGTTTCGGCCGGAGCTGACACCTTCAGCAGCATCAGTTCGCGCTCCACCGCGGGGATGGTGGACAGATCGATCACGCCAAGCACGTTGATCAGCTTGTCGAGCTGTTTGGTCATCTGCTCGAGGGTGTGATCGTCGCCCGCTACCACCATCGTGAGGCGCGACATCCCCGATTTTTCAGCAGGCCCCACGGCCAGGCTTTCAATGTTGAAGCCCCGGCGCGCAAACAGACCTGAGATGCGGCTCAGGGCACCCGATTGGTCTTCGACTAGCACCGAGAGGGTGTGCTTCATCTGCTGGGGAGCCCGGGCTGCGGCGTTCCCAAATTATGCAGGGGCTTGAGCCAGGCCAGCAGCGCCGCATTGAAGGCCTGGGGAACTTCGTCGTGGGGGCAGTGGCCGCTGTGATCGAGGATCACCAGCGGCAGTTCGGGTCGCAGGCTGCGGGCTTGATGGGCCACCTGCAGCGGCACCAACTGGTCGCTGCGTCCCCAGATCAGCAGCAGGGGGCGCCCCAGGCGTCGCAGCAGGGCAGGGGCCGTGGCGCCATGGGGGCGCAGGGCCATGGCCATGCTCATGGCCCGCAGGGCGCGCACCGCTCCCGGCCGGCGGGCGGGCCTGGCGATCACCCGATGCAGCTCCTGGTCTCCGATTACGGGGGAGGCATAGGCGCTCTGAATGCCCAGATCCAGGAGGGGGGAGTGGGCCAACAGAGGCACCACCAATTCCAGGGGCAAGAGCCGGCAGAGGAGGATCACGACCCAACGCTTGAGCCGCCGCCGCCAAGGCCGGCGCCTGGGGGCTCGGCGGTGCCGGGCCATCACCAGGGTGGGATCCGGTAGGGGGGCTGCCACCACGGCGCGCACCCACTCGGGGAAAAACACTGCCGTGCTCAAGGCCACCAGGCCCCCGAGGGAATGGCCCACCACCACGGCTTCCTGTTGCACCACCTGCTCCAGAAATCCCTGCACTTGCCTCGCCCAGAGACGGTTGTCGAGCCAGAGGGCGGGCTGGCTTGAGGCCCCAAAACCCACCAGGTCGAGGCTGTAGATGCACCAGCCCCCGGCTGCAAGTGGGCTGGCGTTGCGGCGCCAGTGGCCGCTGCCGGCTCCAAACCCATGCAGCAGCACCAGGGCTGGATGGTCTGGATTTCCCAGCCTGCGCCAATGGCAGCTCTGGCCTTGCCAGTGCCACTGCCCATGGAGTCCCCAGTCGATTCCCTCGCTTTCAAGGGCATTCGGCTGGGCGTCAGGCTGGGCGATGGCATCCATCACGGTTGAGACCTTGCGTCCTTCCACCAGCCATCACTATTGCGAAGGAGCTGCCCAACTGGAGTTGGGTGGGGGCTTTTTCCGTCCTGCATCACGCCCCTCCAGGGATCTGGGGATGCTCTTGGCGCGCACCCTGGCCGCCCAGGGATCCCTGCAGGTGCTGGATCTGATGGCCGGCTGCGGCATCCGAGCCCTGCGCTACGGCCTGGAGGCTGGGGCGGAAGCCATCTGGGCAAACGATGCCGATTCGGATCGACTGCCCTTGCTCCAGGGCAATCTGGAGCCCTTGGCTGCCCGGCAGCTGCGCACCACGGCTTGCACGGCCCAGCAGCTGTTGGCCGACTGTTACCAACGCCAGGAACGCTTTGCGCTGGTGGATCTTGATGCCTTTGGCTGCCCAACGGCCCTGCTGCCGCTGGCGCTGGAGGCCGTCAGCTTTGGCGGCGTGCTCTATCTGGCCAGCACCGATGGCCGCTCGCCCACGGGGCACGACCGCCCCGCTGCGATTCGGCACTGGGGCGCGGCGGCCCGCGCCCATCCCGCTAGCTGGGAGCTAGCCCTGAGGCTGCAACTGGCGGTGGTGGCCCGCACGGCCTGGGCCTTGGGTCGAGGGGTGGAACCCCTGTTTGCCTTCAGTGAGGGGCGCACCTTCCGAACGGCCGTGCGCCTGCTGCGCCAGTTGCCCGCCGAACAGGAACGGCAGCTGGGGATGGTGGCCCTCTGCCACCGCTGTGGGGATCAGCAGGTGCAGAGCCTGCTGCGGCTGCGGCCATGGGCTGCCTGTGCCTGCGGTGCGGGTGAGCCCTCGCCCCTGGCGATCAGTGGGCCGCTGTGGATTGGGCCCTTGCAACACGCCGGCCTGCTGGGCCAGATGGAGGCTTTGGCGGATGGCTTGGTGGCGCGCCCGTCAAGAAAACTCCTGCAGGCCCTGGCGGCTGATCCAGGGGAGCCGGCCCGCTGCTGGCCGACCGCGGAGCTGGCGCGCCGGCTGCAACTGGGGCCGCCGCCCTTGGCCCGGCTGGTGGAAGCCTTGAGGAGCCAAGGGCATCAGGCCTGGGCCAGTGGGGTGATGGCCGGCCAGGTGCGCAGTGATGCCCCCTGGCCTGTGATTTTGCAAACGGTCCAGGAGTTGGCCACTCGGGCCGGTGCAACTGCTAAATAAGGTGATCCCAACAGCCCGCTTGGTGCCAGCCCATGGCCTCTGAAATCTTTGGTATCGCTGCCATCTTTTGGGTGCTGATCCCCCTGGGCCTTGCGGGAGGCGCCCTGCTGCTCAAATTTGCCGACAACGACTGAGCCCTCGCTGCCGGTCCTCGCGCACCCCTAGGCTCGGGCCCGCTTGAGAGAAGGGCATGCAGGTTCTGGTTGTGGGCGGCACTGGAACCCTGGGACGCCAGATTGCTCGCCGTGCCCTGGATGCGGGTCACCAGGTGCGCTGTGTTGTGCGCTCCCCCAGGAAGGCGGCCTTCCTGCAGGAGTGGGGTTGTGAGCTCACCCGCGGTGATCTGCTCGAACCAGACAGCCTGATCTACGCCCTGGAGGGCCAAGAGGCGGTGATCGATGCCGCCACCGCCAGGGCCACCGACCCGGGCAGTGCTTACACGATCGATTGGAGCGGCAAGCAAAATCTGTTTGCGGCCTGCCAGCAGGTGGGGGTGAAACGGCTGGTGTTTCACTCCTTGCTGGATGCCGACCAGCATCGTGATGTGCCCTTGATGGACATCAAGGCCTGCACCGAAGACTGGCTGCAAGCCTCCGATTTCGATTACACGATCCTGCGGGGCGTGGCCTTCATGCAGGGCCTGATCAGCCAGTTCGCCATCCCGGTGTTGGAAAGCCAAACGGTGTGGGTGAGCGGTTCGCCGACCCCGATCGCCTACATGAACACCCAGGATGTGGCCCGCTTTGCCGTGGCCGCCCTCGACCATCCCGCCACCGTGCGGCAGGCCTTTCCGGTGGTGGGGCCCAGGGCCTGGACCACCGGTGAAATCACCCAGTTGTGCGAGCGCTACACCGGCAAGGATGCCCGGGTGTTCCGCGTGCCCCCGGCCCTGCTGGCAGCCATGCGGGGCCTCACCAGCTTTTTTGAGGCAAGCCTGAATGTGGCGGAGCGTCTGAGCTTTGATTCGGTCACCGGGGGTGGCAAGCGGCTGGATGCCCCGATGGAGGCCAGCTATGCCGCCTTTGGCCTTGATCCCGCCGACACCACGAGCCTGGAGGCTTACCTCAGCGAGTACTACGACACGATCCTCAAGCGGCTGCGGGAGATGGAGGCCGACCTCGACAAGGACGCCAAGAAAAAACTGCCCTTCTGAGACCTTGCTGCCTCCGGCAGTGCGTCTGTACTATTGATCCAGTTTGCGGAGTGAGCCGTGTCGGTGGCCCAGATCAAAAACCTGCAGCGCCGCCTGGCCAATCTCGAAAGCGAGGCCATTGATGAGGTGAACCGGGCTTGCGGCCATGAGTTGTGGCAGAGCCTGGGTTTTGATGCCCTCGACAGCCTGGAAGACCCAGACCGTCGTTCGCGGGCGAATTACTACTACGGGCAGCTGCAGGTGGTGCGTGAGCTCAAGGACGTGGTGGGCTAAGCCCCCCTATCCGCCACCGCCGGCCCGGCCCGACTTTCCGCCGCCTGCCCGGCCACCCCGTCCAGGCGAGGCCTTGGGTTGTTGCAACAGCTCCTGCAGCCGCCGCTCTTCGGCGTTGTTCACGTAGCGCCAGCTGCCCGGTGCCAGGCCATCGAGGTTCAAAGGGGGCTGGCCATCCATCAAATCCATCGCCACCCGCACCAGTCGCAGGGTGGGCAGCCCCACGGCTGCCGTCATGCGCCGCACCTGGCGGTTGCGTCCCTCCCGCAGCTCGAGCTCCAGCCAGCTGGTGGGAATGGTGAGGCGCTGGCGAATCGGCGGATTCCTCTCCCCCACGGGGGGATCGGCGATCACCTTGACCCTGGCCGGCAGGGTGCGCCGTTGCTGGATCACGATCCCCTGCTCCAGTTGGCGGAGTGCTTCAGGTTGGTGGTGTGCTTCTCCCTCCACCTGCACCCAGTAGCGGCGCCAGTGGCCAAAGGCGGGATCGGTGAGCCGTTGCTGGAGCCTGCCGTTGCTGGTGAGCAGCAGCAGCCCCTCGCTGTCGGCATCCAGCCGGCCGGCCGCATAGACATCGGGCACCTGGATGTAATCGGCCAGGCACCCCCAGCGGCTGCCCTCTTCTGGGCTGAATTGGCTCAGTACCCCATAGGGCTTGTGAAAGAGCAGGGTGCTCAGGATGCCTGCCGTGCGCGCCACAGGTTCACCACGCCAATGGAGATCAGCAACAGGCCCAGATCCATCGAGAACGGGGGCAGGATCATGGGGGCGATCGCGGGATGGTGGTGGCGGTGATGGTCAGGGAACCAACGGAGCGACCCTATCCCCTGGCGGGCGGCATTTAAGGTGGCGTCAGCGATTGATTCTTCTGAGCGCCCCGCGGCATGATCGAGACCTCTGGTGTGATTGAAAAAGAGCAGGGTGCTCAGGAGGCCTGCCGTGCGCGCCACAG
>JBEDHM010000096.1:0-4717 GCA_041174105.1 Cyanobacteriota bacterium
AAGCCATAGGCAAGGGCGTCAGTGGAAATCGCCCACGTTGTAGATCCGCAGGGTGCCGTATCCAAGGGAGGCTGGCGAGGGGTTGGGGCCAGCGGGATAGGCATTCACCGCAAACATGTAGGTATCGGCCTGGGCGGGGTTGGTCCAGGGGCGCAGCACCACCGTGACGGTCTGTCCCGGTTGCACGGGCTCGGGGAAGGTGATCGTGAAGGTGCGGGTGCCCTGGTCAAACGCCGCCTGCACCGGGATCTTGGGCCCCTCGCGGCGGGGATTGCCCCCGAGGAAGGCCTTGGTGAGATCCACTGAAAATTCAAACCAGCGGTCCACCCCTCGGGTCTGGGTGATGGTGAGCCCACCGAGCGCAGCACCGGCCTGGGGGTCCAGGCTCACCGTGAAGTAGTACTCAGGTCTGGTTTCGTAGGTGTAGGTCTGATAGCTGATCAGATTCACCGACCAGGGGGGCTTGGTGAAGTAGGTGGCACCCCGCAAGTCCAGGGCCCGCGTGGGGTTCGCCAGCACCAAAGCCAGGGCCAGTGGTGCCCACCCACCAGCTCGCCGCCAACCCTTTTTCCAGCTCGCCATGGTTGGGGGGTCCCGATTCGTGCTCAAACGCTAGGGATGCCGTCAACAAAGGCCCGGGGGTCTTGATCGCGGCGGTGCTGGCCAGGGATCGGCACCTCGCCAAAGGCTGGATCGCTCGAAGCGTGCTCTGGCAGAGCGGGATCGCGTTGGGCTGTGGCCTCGAGGGCCTGGCGCAGCCGGCGGGCCGCATGCAGGGGCATGTCGCGGGGCACGCAGATCCGATCGCGCAGGTAGCGCAGGCCCACGGAAGAGCCAGGTGGTGGCAGCGGGGCCTGATCCTGCCCCGGCACTAGGGCAGCCAGGGCGCAGCGCAGGGCCGGATCAAACGCCTCCGCTCCAAGGGGGTTACGCACCAGCAGCGGTTGGCGGTGCTTCAGCACCCGGGCCAGGGCGATCAACGCCGCATCAGCCGGCTCCGGCTGGGAGGTTTCCGGATCAGCATCGGCGGCCAGGGGCCAGGGGCCGTGGTCGATGCAATCGGCCCACTGGCGTTGCTCAGGGGTGCCACTGGCATGGCAGCCGCCCATCTGGGGAGGCAGATCATGGGCATGGGTGTGGAAGTCGCTCTGGGTGCCCAGGTAGGTGCTGCGTTGTTCCAGGGCTTCAAACCAAAGCCCGATCAGGGGATGCTCCCTGCGCAGCAGAAATCCCTTGTAGTAGGCGAGGCTGGCAGCCGCCCGCTCCAGGAAGGGCACCCACACCACATCGGCGCTGGTGAGCTCGGGGCCGAGCAGAAAGGGGCCTGGGGTGGCGGCCAAGGCCTGCTCCAACGCCGCCGCCACGCGCTGGAACTGGTGACGGCCCTGGTCCTCCTCCGCCAGCGAGCGCCCGGGGCGACACAGCCATTGGCACCAAGCCCGAAAGAATCGCCGCTCCAGCTGGCGCAAGGGCACCACGGCGGGATCCTCCAGCGACGCCCCCAGGGGCCCAAACGCTGCCTCCAGGGCCTCCAGGATCCGATCGCTTTCGGTGATCAGCCGGCCATCCAGCTCCAGGGCCGGCAGCATGCCAGAGGGCACCAATTGCCTGTACCAGGGCTCCTTCTCGCCGTAGCAGACCATCGTGACCTTGCGGATCCGGTAGGGGATCCGCCGCTCCTCCAGCCACAACCAGATCTTCTGGCAATAGGGGCACCAGGCATGGTGATCGCGATACAGCGTGATTCGCACAGCGCTCGGGGCTTGCCCGAACAGCCGCAGGGTGGCCTGGGCATTGGTGGGCCCGTGGATCCGGGCATCGGCCGTTGGCACGAGGGCACCATTGGCCTGCCCGGAAGCCTGGGGAAGGGCCTCAGCCAGGGCCTGCTCCAACTCCCGCCACAGGGGGATGGCGCCCTGGCCGGTGCCTGGAGCCGGGCCAACACCGCTCGCCATAGAGATCGCTACCCAACGGGAGGGAGTCTGTTTTAGGCAGCCGCATTGAGGTGACGCCGCCCATGGCAGGCAATTGCCAGTTTGGTTGCTCTTGCTACACACAGACCCCCTGGCGGTGAAGGACTGTGCCTGGGCGAACGTTGGAGAGGTTTCTCCCCTTCATGACCCATGTCCCCATGGCCGGCGGTGGCAAAACACCGTTCGCCACATTCGATCTAGTACGTGAACGCGTACTGGCTGGTGTTCAGGAGCCCCAGATGCGGCGCTATGCGCTTGTGCTTCTGGCTGCTGGCGCTGGCCTCCTGCCCCTGATGGCTGGCGCAGCCCACGCTGCCCTGCCCAAAGCCCAAACCGATGGGGCCGACACCCTGTTGATGTTGATGGGCTCAGCACTGGTGCTGCTGATGACCCCCGGCCTGGCGTTCTTCTACGGCGGCTTCACCCGCGCCAAGAACGTGCTCAACACCATGATGATGAGCTTCTTCCTGATGGGGCTCATCGGGGTGTTGTGGGTCGTGATCGGCTACAGCCTCTCCTTCGACCTTGGCTTCAATAGCCCCTTCATCGGCGGCCTCGGCCAGATGATGCTGAACGGCGTGGGCGGCGAGCTTGGCGACGCTCCCCTGGCTGATGGCTTCAACATCAGCGCCACCTCCTTTGCCCTGTTCCAGGGCATGTTCGCGATCATCACCCCCGCGCTGATCTCCGGCGCCCTGGTGGAGCGGATCAACTTCAAAGCCTGGTTCTGGTTCAGCTTGCTCTGGAGCCTGTTGATCTATTGCCCCCTCTGCCACATGGTGTGGGGTGGCGGCTACATCGGTGCTTTTGGCGAAATCGGCGCCATCGACTTCGCCGGTGGCACCGTGGTGCACATCTCCGCTGGTGTGGCAGCTCTGGTGTCGGCGGCCATCGTGGGACCGCGCACCACCTACCCCGACAACCAACGCCCCCCCCACAACGTGCCCTTCATCCTGTTGGGTGCTGGCCTGCTGTGGTTCGGCTGGTTCGGTTTCAACGGTGCCAGCTATTTCGCTGCCAAAGGCGCTGGCCTCTCCTTCCTCACCACCACCGCAGCGGCTTCTGCAGCCCTACTCACCTGGTGCTTGATTGAGTGGTTTGTCGATGGCAAACCCACCGCCGTGGGTGCCGCCACCGGAGCTGTGGCTGGCCTGGTGGGCATCACCCCAGCCGCAGGCTTCGTCTACATGGGCCCTGCCCTTGTGATTGGAGCTGCCACGGCTACGGCCTGCTTGATCGCTGTGCGGATCAAAGCCTCGATCAAGTTCGACGACTCCCTCGACGCCTTCATGGTGCACGGTGTCGGTGGAACGGTGGGCGCCCTGCTCACCGGTCTGCTGGCAGCACCGGCCCTGGTGCCCGCTGATTACTTCCCCAAATCAGCTGAAATCCTGGCCAAAGGCGGCAACATCGCCATGCTGGGTGCCCAGTTCAAAGCTGTGCTGCTGACCTACGGGTTCGTTGGCATCGGCACCCTGGTGATCCTCTTGATCGTGAAAGCAACGGTCGGCCTGCGCGTCTCCCAACAGGATGAAGAGCGTGGTCTTGACTTCGTGGCCCACGGCGAAGAGGCCTACGACCCCATGAACGGCTGAGGTTTCCATGAAGCAAATCACAGCCATGATTCGGCCATCCAAAGTGGATGCCGTCAAAACAGCCCTGGTCGAGATCGGTGTGATCGGGATGACCGTGTCCGAGGCCCGCGGCTTCGGCCAACAAAAGGGCCAGGTGGAGCGCTACCGGGGCAACGAGTACAAAGTCGATTTCATTTCGAAAGCGAAGGTTGTGCTCGTGGTCAACGACGACAAGGTGACCCCGGCGATCGAAGCCATCTCCAAAGCAGCCCGCACGGGTGAAATTGGTGACGGCAAGATCTTCGTGACCCCGGTGGAGCAAGCCATCCGGATCCGCACCGGCGAATCCGGCGAAGCCGCGATCTGAGGCATCTCAGGCTCCCGGCGGCTATCCAGCCCCATCACGCAGCCCCCCAGCCATCTGGGGGGCTTTTTTTGGCGCCAAGCCAGTTCTTGGCGAAGATGGCCTACATGAGCGAACACGTTGATTTGCTGGTGCTTGGCGCCGGCTCCGGTGGCCTGGCCGCCGCCAAGCGGGCCGCCAGCTATGGCGCCAAGGTGGCGATCGTGGAGGGCGACCGGGTGGGCGGCACCTGCGTGATCCGCGGCTGCGTGCCCAAAAAACTGCTGGTGTACGGCTCCGCCTACCGCCACCTGCTCGCCGATGCCGCCAGCTACGGCTGGCACCTGGGCCCCTACCGGAGCGATCCGGCCACCCTGCTGGCGGCCGTGCGGGCCGAGGTGGACCGGCTGAACCAGCTCCACCTGGGCTTCCTGGAGAAGGCAGGGGTGCAGCTGATCAGTGGCTGGGGCCGCTTCCACGATGCCCACACGATTGCGGTGGACGATGCGCGCTACAGCGCCGAGCGGATCCTGATCGCCGTGGGCGGAAAGCCCCAACGCCCGGCCATCCCCGGCGCCGAGCTGGGCTGGGTGAGCGATGAGATGTTTGAGCTGGAGGCCCTCCCCGAGCGGGTTGTGATCGTGGGAGCCGGCTTCATCGCCTGTGAATTCGCCTGCATCCTGCACGGCCTGGGGGTGCGCGTGACCCAGCTGGTGCGCGGCAAGCAAATCCTGCGGGGCTTCGACAGCGAAGCCGCCCTCACGGTGCAGGAGGCGATGCGAGCCGAAGGCATTGATCTGCGGACGGGCACCAGCCCGATCGGCATC
>JBEDHM010000097.1:0-3583 GCA_041174105.1 Cyanobacteriota bacterium
CCACCAGGGTGGCGCCGAGCCGCCGCGCCTCCAGGGCCGCCTCGCCCACCTTGCCTTCGCCCCAGATGGTCTGGGGCGACACCTGGCTGCGGCGTTGTTCCACCACCCCCACCGGCAGGCTGCCGGCGCTCCGCACCAGGCCTTCCAATTCGGCGATCAGGCGCTGGGCAGCTCCGCGATCGCCTGGGGTGAGGGCTAACAGCAACACCCTTTCCTGGTTGTCGTTGCCGAGTCGCTCGCCAGCAGCTTCTGCAGGCGTGGGGATTGCCAACCCGGCTGGATCGGCGGCGGCCAACTCCGCCAGATCGCCTTCCATCAGCGGCGGCCAGGGTTCACCCTCGGCGGTGCTTGGGGCGGCGATCAACGCTGGCCAATGGCCGCCCGGCTGGGGTTGGTTGCCAAAGCGCAGCCACAGCTGGGGTGCCAGATCCAGGCCCACCACCCCTTCCTGTTCATTGGGGCCTAGCTGCTTGGCCCGGTTTAGGCAGGTCACCAGGCGCCATTGGCTGCCCTGGCGCCGTTCGGAACCTGGCAATTTCTCGAGCAAACGCCCTGACTGCTCCAGGGGACCCACCCACAGCAGGCGGCAGAGGCCGCGCCCATCGATCACCAGGGTGAGGGGCAGGGCCAGTTCCAGGCTTTCGGCGGCGAGCCGCTGCAGGCTCAGCCACTCGGCCAGGCCGTCTTCGGGATGGCGGCGATGGCAGAGCCGCTCCAGGCGCCGGCGCTGGGAGGGGCGCAAACCGGCCGTGCGTCCTGCGAGAACCCCCTGTTTCAAGGGCGCCTCACCAACACGCAGCGGATGCCGGCGGCCAAGGCCGCCTGTTCATCGGCGCGGCTATCGCCCACATGCCACACCTGCTGCGCCTCCAGTCCCAGGGCCTCAAGCGCCAGGCGCAGGGGCAGGGGGTCCGGTTTGGCGGCACCGGCATCACTGGAGATCACCACCGCATCGAGCCACTGGCTTAAGCCCAAACCATCCAACAGCCCATGCAGCCGCTGATCAAAGTTGCTCACCACCGCCAGCTTCAGGCCGCGTGCTTTCCAGCGCTCCAATTGATCGGGCACATCGTCATAGACCTTCCACAGGGACGGGTTGGCAAAGTGCGCAAACAGCTCCTTTTGCAACGCTTCAGATGCTGGAGAGCCCCCGGCCCGTTGCAGGGTGGTGTTGATCCGCTCCCCCCACCAGGTCACTTCGGCGGCGCCCAGGGCCTGGCTGCTGAGGCCTGGGAAGGCCAGCGGTGGTGCCTGGCTGAAAACCTCCGGGAAGACCCGGTCAATGGCGGCGGCCTCCACCTGGAGGCCATGGGCTTGGGCCACTGCGGCATAGGTGGTGCCCACGGATTGACGCAGTCCGATCAGGGTGCCCATGGCATCGAGGAGCAGGCCCGCGGTCGTGGTGGTCACCACCTCAGCTTTGCCAGGCCAGGGCGGCGCTGCCAAGCCAGCCGGCCGCCGCTTTGAGCTGCTGGGTTTTGCCGGGTAAACGGGCCAGATAGGCCAGCCGCCGCACTTGAAAGGCCGCCGGGCCAGCCAGGGTGAAGCCACCGCCGGTGATGGCAGCTTCCCCGATCCCCAGGCTGATCATCTCGCCGAGATCCTTGAACTGAAAGGGTTCCTGGGCTTCTCCGGCCAGGGAGTGCATCAGGTTGGTGGCCAGGCACTCGGCCTCTTGAAAGGCCACCTGGGCCGTGATCGGCAGGGGATCGGGGCCATCGATCTGGGCGATGTCGCCGAGGGCAAACACCTCTGGCTGGCTGAGCAAGTGCAAATCAGCGTTGCAGCGCAAGCGCCCCCGGTTGTCGGTTTGGGGGATGGGAACCATGGGGGGGGCTTCAAACCGCAGCCCTGCGGTCCAGATCACCCCATCCACCGCCAGTTGCTCCCGCCCCTGGGGACCCTGGAGCTCGAGATGGTCTGCGGTGACTTCCATCACCTGGGCGTTGCAGCGCAGCCGCACGTCCTTGCGGTGCAGGGCTTGTTTGGCCTGCTCCCGGTTGAAGGCCTTGGCGGCAGGCAGCAGGGTGCTGCCCTGTTCAATGAGCTCCACCAAGGCCGCCCCCGCCAGGCAGTCGGCCAATTTGCAGGCCAGCTCCACGCCCGTGGCACCGGCCCCCACCACGGCCAGCCGTTGCAGGGGCCGATGGCGCCGCTTGAGTTGCTCGATCCGTTGCTGGAGCCGTTCCACGTCTTGGAGGCTGCGGAAGCCGATCGTGTGGCCATCCACGCCGGGGATGCCAAAGCTCTGGCTGCGGGCACCGGTGGCCACCACCAGGCGGCTGTAGCCCAGGGCCCGGCCCGCTTGGGTGTGAACGGTGCGGGTTTGGCAGTCGATGGTGCTGACGCGGTCCTGGAGCCAGGCCACCCCTTTGCCGGCCAGCAGGGTGTCGTAGCGCGGAGCAATTTCCCAACGCCGCACTTCCCCGCTCAGCAGCTCGAACAGCAGGGGCAAGAACAGGAAGTGGGCCTGGGGTTCGATCAGCAGGATCGGTGGATGCCCCTTGCGGTTGGCCAGGGCCAGGGCGGTGTAGAGCCCACCAAAGCCACCTCCCACAATCACCACTGGTGCGGCTGTCACGTTGGCGTTGGGGGCAGGCGCGATCCTTGGAACCCTAACCAGGAGCTCAGGCGGCGGGTGATGATGGCGTGATGGTGACCGCCCCCACGTCCCCCTATCCATGCGATTGCGCGGGCCGCCCGATTGCGCTCGAGGCAGCCCGCGAAGCCCTGGCGCCGATGGCACCCCAGGAGCGCCTGGCCTGGGCCCAGGCCACCTTCGGCCGCGGCTTTGCTCTTACCACCAGTTTTGGTATCCAGTCGGCTGTTTCGCTGCACATGGTGAGTGAGCTGGCGCGCTCGCTGGATGCCCCGGTGCAAGTGATTTGGGTGGATACGGGCTATCTCCCCCCCGAGACCTACCGCTACGCCCAGCAGTTAACGGAGCAGCTCGCGCTGCAGGTGCATGTGGCCCAGGCCTCGATGAGCCCAGCTCGAATGGAGGCCCTCCATGGCCGGCTCTGGGAAACCACCCAGGTGGAGGATCTCGAGCTCTACCACCGGATTCGCAAGGTGGAACCGCTGGATGCGGCCCTCACCAACCTGGGGGTGACCTGCTGGGCCAGCGGAGTCCGCGGCAAGCAGACCGACCATCGCAGTGGGATGCAGCCCCTGGACCCGGTGCGCCAGCGCTGGTCGTTGCGGCCTCTGCTGGATTGGACGCGCCGCGATGTCTTCTATTACATGCAGGAGCACGACCTGCCCCAGCACCCCCTGTTTGACCAGGGCTATTCCACCGTGGGTGACTGGCATTCCAGTGCTCCTGATACCGGCGATCTCAGCGGCCGCGCCACCCGTTTTGGGGGTTTGAAGCAGGAATGCGGCATTCACCTGTCTGGGGTGATGGGCGAAGGCATCTAAATGGCATCCCAGGTCCAAGCCCGGTGGTTGTTGATCGGCAACACCCGCTGGCACTGGGCTGCAAACCAGGGGGCGGGATGGGTGAGTTGGCACACTCCGCCCTTGGGGCAGTCTTTGGAGCAGGCCCATCCCGCTGCCCCTGAGGGGGCGGCAGCCCTGCCTT
>JBEDHM010000098.1:0-6110 GCA_041174105.1 Cyanobacteriota bacterium
TCGATGAGCGGGGGCTGGCAACGGATCCGGACACCGGTGAGGTGCTGAGCTGCAAGGGCTCGGGACCCAGGAAACCTCTGGCTGTCTATCGGGGCGCCAGTGCCAAGGCCCTGGGCATTGCGCTCACCGAGGGAGAGGGCCCCCATCCGCTCACCCGCCTCGACCATGCCCTCTACCTGGGGCGTGAACTGCAGAAAGCCCAGTGGTGCCTTGAGCAGGGCTTGGATTACATCCAGGATTAGGCCGGCTGCAGGCTGCGACTCGCGACAGCCGGTGTTTTGGGTGGTTCGGGGGGCAAGTTGGCCAGTTGCTCTTGGATCTCGCGGCGCACGATGGCGCGGTATTCCAGAAAGTGCTCGTTGTGGGCCAGGATTGAGACGAACCCTTTGAAGCGCTTGGGGTTGTGGCGGGCCATGCCGGCCAGGGCCTTCCAAAAGCGCCAACGGGTGTTGCGCTTGACGCCTTGGCGCCAGAGCACGGTGGCGAGGGCCCTGAGATCGACCCAGTCGATTCCTTCTCCCCCCTGGCGATTTTCAGGGATCAGAAATTGTTTGTATTGCTGGGGCGGAAGTTTGAGGAAGTAGCTGTAAACCCGATCGATGTAGGCATTGGGCTCATAGAGGGCCGCAAAGGCCTCCACATATTCATTGGCAATATCGCGGATCGGCCGGGTGGGCACGAAGTTGAGCAGGTTGGTTTGGTTCACGCCCTTGGCAGCGGCGGTGGCCTGGATCAGGCGCTCCTCTTTCTCGAGGCGGTGCCACAGGGCTGTGTTGGGAAGTGCTTGCAGCATGCCCATCATCGCGTGGGGAATGCCCGTGCGACTCACAAATTCCACGATGCGGTTGCCAGCCCCCTGTTTTTCACCGTCGAAGCCGATGATGAATCCGGCCATCACCCGCAGGCCATAGCCTGTGATTTTGTTGACGGAATCTTCCAGCGAACTGCGGGTATTTTGCAATTTGCCGGCCGTTGCCAGGCTTGCTTCGTCTGGGGTTTCGATCCCTAGAAAGACGCTCTCGAACCTGGATTCCACCATCATCTGCATCAGTTCATCATCGGCGGCCAGATCCACGGAGGCTTCGGTGGCAAAGCTGAAGGGATAGCCATGATCAATCTGCCACTGTTTCAGCAGGGGAAGAAGCAGCTTCACGTTGCGCTTGTTGCCGATGAAATTGTCATCCACAAGAAACACCGATCGGCGCCAACCCAGGTTGTAAAGGGTTTGCAGCTCGGCGATCAATTGGGCTGGATTTTTGGTGCGGGGTTTGCGCCCGTACAGCACGATGATGTCGCAGAACTCGCATTGAAACGGGCAGCCCCTCGAGAACTGCACCGACATTTCTGAGTAGGCATCCAGCTCGAGCAAGTCGAAGCGGGGAATGGGGGTACCCGTGACATCGGGTTTGACGCCATCGGCGCTGAACCGTCCGCCGGCTTCGCCCCTCTCGAGGGCTTCGATGAACAGCGGCAAGGTGATCTCGCCTTCATCGAGCACCTTGAAATCGGCCAGATCCAGCTCGGGGGCATCCGGGGTGGAGCTGGCGAAGGGACCTCCCACGGCCACGGGAATGCCGCGGGCCTTGGCCTTGGCGATCTGGGCGGCCATGTCGGCCTTTTGCACGATCATTCCCGAGATCACCACCAGTTCCGCCCAGGCCCATTCGGCTTCGGTGACCTCGCGCACATTGCGATCCACCAGTTTCATCGGCCAGTGCTGGGGAAGCAGGGCTGCCACGGTCACCATCCCCAGGGGGGGCAGCAGCACCTTGCGGTTCACCAGCTCGAGAATCTTCTCGTAGCTCCAGAAGGTTTTGGGGAATTCTGGATAGATCAGCAGGGTGCGCATCAGGAACTGGAATCGAGTGGTCGAACCAGATCGCTTGCGCGGCCCCTGGGAAGGCTTGGGTATCACCTAAACCCTAGGAGGTTGGGGTTGGCTCTGGTTGGCCGAGGTTTCTGCTCTAATAGCCATCTCTTCATCCCTTGGCGGCTATGGGCGTTGCGATCTACCTCGGCCTGGTGGGTGGTGGCCTCACGGCAGCTGTGTTGGCGTCCCTCGTGTTGCGCGGCATCAAGCTGATCTGATCTGATCTGATCTCATCTGATCTGATCAGCGTTCAGCGCTTGGGTTCAGCCCAGCTGGGGTGCCCCCAGTCGCCGTTGCCTTCCTGTCAGCAGCTCCCAGGCTCCCCAGGCCGTTCCCAGGCATCCCAGCACCACAAAGCTGGGCCACAGTCCTGTTTGCAGGCTCAATCCGGCGGCCAGCATGCCGCTGAGGCCGCCGCCGCCGAGAAAGGCGATCTGCCCCAGTCCTGCCATGCGTCCGCGCAGCACCTGCGGTGAATGCACCTGAAGGATCAGGTTGGTGCCGGAGAGCAGGCAGGCGGTGCCTGCCCCGATGCCGAAGGCCATGGCGAGCCCCCAGAGGGCGTGGGGGTTGAGGCCCAGACCGATCTGGGCCAGACCACTCACCAGGGCGCTCCCCCCCAGGAGCCTTGCCGGCCGTTGGCTGAGGTGCACCGCACGCCGTTGCAGCCACACACCGCCACTGATGCTGCCAGCTGCAATCACGCTGGTGAACAGCCCCAGGGCCTGGGGGCTGGGGCCGAGCAGTTCGCTTGCCATCAATGGGGCCAGGCCTGGATGGAAGAAGCCCACCAGGCAGGCCAGGGCGCAAAACACGAGCACATGGCGCAGTGCTGGCCCGCAGCCGCGCCAGGCGGCGCCCAGGCTGGCCTGCTGTCCCCGCTTGCTGCGCTGTTCGGCATGGCGGTTGGGGGCCATCAGCCAGAGCAAGGTGCCGATCGGCACCAAATAGCTGGCCGCATCGAGGGCCAAAGCTGCCAGGGGGCCCGTGGTGGCCAGCAGCAACCCCCCGATCGGCGGACCCACCAATTTCGCCACGTTGAACACCACCGAGAAGCTGGTGAGATAGGAACCCAGTTGGTCGGCGTCATCCACCAGCAGGGCGCAGTATTTGTTGCGGGCGGTGAGCTCGTAGGCGCTGGCCACGCCCACCCCCAGGGTGCTGGCCAAGAGCAGCCCTGCCTGCAGGCTCCCATGGCTGATGGGGATGGCCACCGCGGCAAGAACCGCCGCCAGAAACAGGCCCCATTGGGCCCGAATCAGCACCCGCTCACTGCCGAGTTGGTCGGTGAGCACCCCCGCCCAGCCACTCACCACCAGGGTTGGCAGCGTGAGCATGGCGAAATGCAGCGCCAGCAGCAGGGGGTTGTGGTTGCCATGCAGCAGCAGCCAACCTTTGGCCGTGAGCCCGGCAAAGGAGCCGGCGGTGCTCAGTCCTGAAGCCACCAGAAAGGTGGAGCGCTGGTGCCGCGTGAGTCGTTGAAGCCCTAGGCGCAGGCCAGCAAGCTTGCTCACCTCTCCGCCTGGCGGCTGGCGAGGGCACCCTCCACCATGGCCCGGGCACCCACCACTTCACCAATCAGGTCATAGGTGTCGGCCGCGGTGATCCGCACGGGCACGAGGGTGCCCGGGGAGGCGCAGAGGCCGCCCACCCCCGGTTTCACGTGCACCTCCCCATCCACTTCGGGGGCATAGCGGCTGCAGCGGCCCAGCATCTCGCCGGTGCTGGGGTTGTCCTGTTCGATCAACACATCCACGATGCGACCCACCCAGAGGGCGTTGCGGGCCGCGGCGATCGGTTGTTGGAGGGCCATCAGCCGGTCCTTGCGTTCCTGCGCCACCTCAATCGGCACCTGGTTCGCCAGCTCGGCGGCTGGGGTGCCGTCTTCAGGGGAAAAGGTGAAGACCCCCACATGGTCGAACTGTTGTTCTGCCACAAAATCGAGCAGGTGCTCGAACTGTTCTTCGGTTTCGCCGGGGAAGCCCACAATGAAGGTGGTGCGCAGCACGGCATCGGGCAGTTGCTCGCGGATGCGCTTCAACAGAGCGCCGGTCACATCGGCCTGCCAGGGGCGGTTCATCGCCCGCAGCACCTCGGGGTGGCTGTGCTGCAGAGGCAGATCCAGATAGGGCAACACGTTGGGCACCTCCCGGTAGGCCGCGAGCACTTCGGGGGTGAGGCCCGTGGGGTAGGCGTAGTGCACCCGGATCCAGGGGATCTCCACCTCCCCAAGGGCCCGCAGCAGTTCCGCCAGCTGGGGTTTGCCGTAGAGATCAAGTCCGTAATTGGTGGTGATCTGGCTGATCAGCACCAGCTCCTGCACCCCTTGGGCGGCCAGGCTGTGGGCCTCAGCCACGATGCTCTCGATCGGTCGGGAGCGCTGATCCCCCCGCAGTTTGGGAATGATGCAGAAGGCGCAGCGGTAGTCGCAGCCTTCGGCCACCTTCAAATACGCCACCGCTTCGCTGGTGGTGCGGTAGCGGGGTAGGTGCTCATCCCCCACAAAGGTGGGCGTGGTACTCACCTGGTTGACCCGCTCACCGGCTTCCACCCGCTCCAGCACGCTCACGATGTGCTGGTAATCGCCCGTGCCCACGATGGCCTTGGCCTCAGGCAACGACTCCAGCAATTCCTCTTGAAAATGCTGGGCCAGGCAGCCGGCAATGATCAGTTCCTTGCCCTGCTCTGCCAACTCCACCAGGGTGCGCACCGATTCCTCACGCGCGTCCTGGATGAAGCTGCAGGTGTTGACCACCACCACCTTGGCGTCCCGCTCATCGGCGCTGACCCCATAACCCGCCTCAGCCAGTAGGCCGAGCATGTGCTCGGTATCCACCCGGTTTTTTTCGCAGCCCAGATGGGCAAAGGCGATGGTGGGCTTGTTCATAAAACGCTAGGCCAGCCTTCCACCCTATGGGTGCACTGGAACTTGATCGCTGCAGCCCGGGGCTGCGACAATCGGTCCTTGGTTGTTCAACACCTGCAGAAGCCCCTTGTGACCTCCACCCGCCTGAGTGAGCGCCTCAGCTCCAACCGTCGCCGCGGAGAGCCAGGCGGCAGCAAGTGGGTCCGGGTGGTGATGGCGGTGCTCGCCACCATTGGGGCCATCGATACCGGTTCGATCACCCTCAAAAAGTGGGGGCTGCTGGGTGCCCTGACCTGCTCCAAAGAGGCTTTCTTCGGCTGTAACGGCTGCGAAAAGGTGCTCGCCAGTGCCTGGGGCAGCCTGTTTGGCCAACCCCTCTCGCTGTTTGGGTTTTTGGCCTACAGCGCGGTGCTGCTGATGGCGGTGGTGCCCCTGGTCTTGCCAGGGGATCTGAGGGCCCGTCTGGCTCCGACGAGTTGGTGGGGTCTCTTTTTGCTGAGCACCGCGATGGCGGTTTTCAGCGGCATCCTGGTGGGCGTGATGCTGTTTGGCATCAAGGACTGCTGCCCTTTCTGCGTCCTTTCAGCCCTGCTCAGCACGGGGTTGTTTGTGCTGAGTTTGCTGGGTGGTGACTGGCAAGAGCGCGGCCAGGTGGTGTTTCGTGGGGTGTTGGTGGCCCTGGTGGTGGCCTTGGTGGGCCTGGGCTGGGCCGCTTCGGCCAATCGCCCTGCGGTGGTCACGGGGCCTGGTGTGGCGCCTGCCGTCACCAGCGTGAGCACCCCCCAAGCCGTAGCCCTGGCAGAACATCTCACCAAAACCGGTGCCGTGATCTACACCGCCTATTGGTGCCCCCACTGCCACGAACAGAAGGAGCTGTTTGGCCAAGAAGCCACCAGCAAGCTCAAGATCGTGGAATGTGCCCCCGATGGCCGCAATAGCCAAAAGGCCCTCTGCGACACCAAGAAGATTGAGGGTTTCCCCACCTGGGAGATCAACGGCAAGCTCGATTCGGGCGTCAAGCCCCTGGCCAAACTCGCCCAGATGAGTGGTTTTCAATCCACCGGGCCGCTCTAGGCCCTGAGCTCGGCCGTGGCGATCGGCCGTTGCCTGGTTTGCACGCTATGGCGCTGCCAAAAGGGTTGCCGCGCCGGGCAATCGGTGCGGAAGTGGCCACCCCGGCTTTCCTCGCGAAACAGCGAAGCTTCCATCAGCAACTCGGCCAAGCTGAGGCGGTGATGGAGCTCGTAGGTGCGCTGCACCAACTCCGTTGCATCGGGGCCCACATCCCAGGATTGGCCCGCTTCGAGCGTCATCAGGCTTTCCCAGACTGGGGAGGCTTCCAGCTGTTGGCGCTGGCGGCGCACGGTCTGTAGG
>JBEDHM010000099.1:0-4603 GCA_041174105.1 Cyanobacteriota bacterium
GGCCTCGTGCGGACATGGAGACTTTTTTCAGCATTCCATTCGACGGGCGGACATGGCCAGTACATCCAGCCGGGAAGCAGCTCTGGAGCGCCGCAAGGCGTTGACCAACGGTGGCAAGAAAGCCGCGAGCCGCTACACCTCAGGTCCAAACCGTGTGCGCACGGTTGACGACGCCCGTCCCACCCGCACCGGGGCCGCACCGGCTGGTCAAACCAGCGCCCCGACAGCCACCACCATCGCGTCGCCTGCCCCCTCAGCGGCCGCCAAACCCGCTGCCAGCCGCAGCTTGAGCGCCCCCAGCAGTGGCGCTCGCCGCAGCCAGGCCCGCCCGATTGCCAACCCCAGCCGCGATCTGGTGCTGGCCCGCCGCGAAGCCCTCTCCAGGAGAGGCAAACGGGCCGACACATCCAAGGATCGAACCCGCGCAGAACTCGGGGTCAGCACCCAGGCCCCTTCTGCTGCGGTAGCAACGTCTACCAGCTCGGCTGCTGCTGCCAAATCCTGCAAGTGTGGCGACAAAGCCAAGGCCGAGTCGGCGAGCCAAGCTGCCCCCTCCAGCCTGGGCCGGAGCAGCAGCCCAGCCCCTGAGCGCAGGGTTACTGCCAAGCGCGCCGCCCAACACAACCCCAGCCGGGCCCTGGTGCTTGCCCGCCGCGAAGCCCTCTCCAAACGGGGCAAGTCGGCTAGCACCCCCAACAGCACCGGAGCCGCCGCCGTGGCCCGCCATGGCAACGCCGACCTGAGCAGCCGCGAGCTTTCCCAAAAGGTGCGGGAACTGAAAAGCAAAGTGGGCAGCGCCGGCAGCTCCCGCAGTGGCGGCACCCGCCCCTCCGGCCCCAATCGCCATGGCGCCAAACAGGCCGCCGCAGCTGATGCCCATTGGAAGGTGGGCGTGAGTGAAACCACCAGTGGCCAGGTGGTGACCGGCACCCAGGCGAACCGGTCCACCAAAACCACCGGCAACGAAGCAAGCACCTGCCGGGCCATCACCGGCACCGAATACATGGGTGCCGACATTTTCCGCACCTTCTGCCAGAGCGAGCCGGTGCCGAGCCAACCCGCCAAAGTCCGGGTCACGGCCACCAGCCACGGCAACCAGGTCACGGGCAACGAAGTGGGGCGTTCCCACAAGGTGACTGGCGATGAACCGGGCACCTGCAAGAACGTGACCGGTACTGAGTACGTATCGGCCAACCAATCCGCCGCCTACTGCGGTACCAGCAACCCCTCCCCCCGCAAAGTGGGACGCAGCCAAACCCTGGCCGGCCAACCGGTGTCAGGCGTGATGGTGGGCCGTTCCGACAAGGTGACCGGCGATGAACCCGGTTCGGGTCACCAACTCACCGGCACCCAGTACGTGGGAGACCAAAGCCAGGTGGGTGGTCGGGCACCGACCAAAGTGTCAACCCTCAACACCCTGCGGGGAACGGGCATCACCGGCACCCATGTGGGCCGCAGTGAGCATGTCACCGGTGATGAACCGGGAAGCTGCCGCCTGGTGACGGGCGATGAGTATGTCGGCAGCCAGCAGTACGACAAATTCTGTGGCACCAAGCCAGCCCCGGAAGCCGCCAAGGTGGGCTTCAGCGTGACCAACCGGGCCCTGGTCGTGAGCGGAACCCGCACGGGCCGTTCCGACAAGGTGACCGGCGATGAGCCAGGCACCTGCAAGGTGGTCACCGGCACCCCCTACTCCGGTCTGGAACAGGCCAACGATTTCTGCTCCAGCAACCAGGTCAACGCCGTCCGCCAGCGCACCCCGGTCAGGGGATCCAACCGCATGAGCGGGATCCAACCCGGCATCGGCGGCACCCTGACCGGGGCCGGTCGTGGCGCCTGTGAGGCCGTCACCGGCACCCCCTACGTGGGCGCCGACCAACTGGCCGAAGTCTGCGGAGCTGCCAACAGCCATGAAGCGGATTACCCCCAACCCCTCGCCGGCAGCCAGCCCTGGCAACAGTTCAGTGTTCAATCGCCGGCCAGAGCTGCCCACACCGCCAGCCAACGCGCGGGTGCCGTAACGGGCACGAGCTACGAACAAGGCAGCCGGATTACGGGCCCTTTTGACATGGCCGGTGACAAAGTCACCGGCACCGAACAGTTCCGCTTCGACCGTCGTGGCGCCCAACTGTCCCGCGGCCCCATCGCCGCCATCGAACCTGCCCCCGTTGCCGATGCAGACGAAGTGCGTGCCATCTCCCGGGTGACCGGGGAAGGCATCTCCGCAGGCCTGAAGATCACCGGCGACGACTGGGACCGGGGCGATCGGGTGACCGGTACTGAGGGGGCCTCGGCCCGCCGCCGCAACCCCACCCGTACCGGGCCAATGTCGGCCATGCTCGCCCAACAACCCAAGCGCAACGACGACGTTCCCGAGCCTGTGAGCCGCGTCACCGGTTCCAGCGGCAACACCTCAGCCGGTTCCTTGATCACGGTGTCCGGCGGAGCCCGCGGTTAACCCCTGATGACCCGTCGCTTGGCCACGCCCTATCGCCCCATGGCTCCCACGGCTCCCCGCCGTCGGCCTGGGGCTGTGGCGCCGGGCAACGGGGATCGCCAAAACGGGCCAGTCCCGTTTCGCGGCAGCCTCCACCCGCTCACCGACAGCCGGGCCAATGGGCTGTTGCATGCCTACGACACCCAGGTCAAGGGAAGCTTTGACAGGATCGTGCCGGTCTTGAAGCGACTCTCCGCCCTCCAGCACGAGTCCGACTTCATCGAGCAGGCCCAACGCCTGGCCCGCGCCGAGCTGGGATTTGAACTGCCCCTGCCCATCCTGGAGAAGGCCTGGGTGAGTCAGCTGGATATGCGCACCCTTTTTGCCTGGTGCGTGTTCGAAACCTACGAACAAACGAGCGAAGCTTTCTTTGAATCGGATCCGCTGGGCGGCAAACCTGGCAGTGGGGCCGCAGAAGCGTTCAACACCTTTTTGTTGTCGTGTGGATTCCATCTGCTCGACATCACCCCCTGCGCCGACGGGCGCCTGGCCCATGCCATCGCCTACGCCCTGAGGCTGCCCTTCAGCTCAGTCCGGCGACGCTCCCATGCCGGGGCCCTTTTTGATGTGGAGAACACGGTGAGCCGCTGGGTGAAAACCGAGCACCGCCGTTACCGCGAAGGGATTCCCAATCCAGCCCACGACGACACCCGCTATCTGAAGGTGGTGCTCTACCACTTCAGTTCCAAGGATCCCAGCCACGAAGGCTGTGCTGCCCATGGCAGCAACGATCAACTGGCCGCCCGATGCGGCATCGATCGCCTCAAGGATTTCCAAACCGCGGTGGAAAACAGCTTTTGCTGTGGAGCCTCGGTGGATCTGCTGCTGATGGGCATCGATACCGACACCGACGCGATCCGCGTGCATGTGCCCGGCCTTGATGGCAGCACCAACTTGGAGCGTTGGCTCGATGCCAAGGAGGTGTACGAGGCCACCAGCCACCTCGGGGCCGAAGAAGCACGCACCCGCATCCTCGCCTTGGTTGAGCAGGCCGCCGCCAGTGCCCCAGACCCGGGCATGGTGAAACTCGTGGCCCGCCTGCTGGAGCACAACCTCTCGCAAATCGATTACGTGCGCCAACACCACGGCGGCAGCTACAGCGATGCGGGCCATGCCGAGCGGTTCATCGGGGTGGGTATCGGTTTCAAGGAGATCCACCTGCGCAATCTCACCTATTTCGCCTACATGGACACCGTCGAAGAAGGCGCCAGTGACCTCGATGTGGGCGTGAAAATCTTCACCGGCCTCAATGTGTCCAGGGGCCTGCCGGTTCCCGTAGTCGTGCGCTTTGACTACAACGGCAAGGTTCCGGGCGCCAGGGAGCGGGCCATCCGCCACGGCCAACGGGTTCAGCAGGCGATCGAAACGCGCTACGCCAACCTCTTCCAACAAGGGTTGCTCCACGCCCTGCTCACCGTGCGTGATCAGGAGCGCCATACCCCCGCCGAGGCGGTAGGTTCCACGATCACATTCACGCGTGGAGGAGGGCACTGACATGTTGATCTGCAAAGTGGTGAAGCCATTGGTCTCCACCAACCGCATTCCTGATTTCGAGCACAAGCACCTGCAGGTGGTGCTCGACGGCAGCACCCAGAAAGTGGCGGTGGATGCCGTGGGCTGTATCCCAGGGGATTGGGTGATCTGCGTCGGCAGTTCGGCCGCCCGCGAGGCCGCTGGAAGCAAGTCGTACCCCAGTGACCTCACGATTGTGGGGATCATTGACCACTGGGATCCGGATGCCGGCAAAGCTCCAGCAAGTCCAGCTCCCGCCAGCCCGCCGACCTCGGGAGGCAAGGCCTAATGGAAATCATGCAGGTCACCGGCTCCCTGGTGTGCACCCAACGGGTGGCCGGGCTGGATCACTCCAACCTGCGCATCCTGCGCACCGCCAAGGGCAAGCTCAACGTGGCGGTTGATCCCGTGGGGGCCAGTCCTGGCAACTGGGTGTTCACCGCCAGTGGTTCCGCGGCCCGTTTTGCCTGCGGCAACCCAGAGGTTCAAACCGATCTCACGATCGGCGGAATCATCGATTTTTGGGAGCCCGATGGCTAGCTGGCATGGGCAGGTTCCCTGCCCCTGTTCCTGGTCGTCCCCAAGCCCCATCCC
>JBEDHM010000100.1:0-6764 GCA_041174105.1 Cyanobacteriota bacterium
GGGTGGGGGCTTCGGGCTGTTTCTAGGGCTGCAAACGGCGCTGTTGCGCCTGGAGTTTGCCCCCGACGCCCTGCTGGTGTGGCGCCAAACCAGCCTGCTCAAGCGCTTCCCCTACGACCAATGGATGGGCTGGAAACTGTTTTGGCCGGGGTTCCCTGTGCTTTTTTACTTCCGTGAACAGCGCAGCATCCATCTGCTGCCGGTGCTGTTTGATGCGACCAGCCTGCGCCAAAACCTGGAACGTCACCTTGACGCCAGTTGATCTCCGTGATGTCTGACGAGCACCCAAGCCCAAACCCAAGCGAATCCCACGGGGAGATCTCCAGTGGCGAAGCCCCAAGCGGCGAGAGTCCTGGTCAGCTCAGCCCCCTGGTGGATCTGGCACTGAACGAGCTGCGCCAGCAGCGCGAAGCTCTCCAAGGAGAGATCAGCCAATTGGAAGCCCGGCGGGCCCAAATCCAAAAGGAGATGGAAACCAGTTTTGCCGGCCAGGCCGATGGCGTCGCCAGGCGCCTCAAGGGCTTCCAGGATTACCTGGTGGGGGCGCTCCAGGATCTGGCGGTGGCGGCGGAGCAGGTGGAACTGGTGCCCCAACAGGTGCTCGTGCAACCGTCACCGCTCGATGCCGCAGCCGCGGCCAAGCCAGGCGCCGCTGAACCCCCAGTGGTGGCAGCCGTGGCTGCCGCTGGTCTGTTCAGCCAGGACGAGGCCCTGATTCGCGATCGGCTCACCGCCTTTGGCGGTCAGCCCGACTTCTACGCCGACCCCTGGAAGCTTCGGCGCACCTTGGAAGCCACCGGGGCCTCCTGCCTGGAGGACTGGTTCCTCAACCAGGGGGGGAGGGGAGCCCAACCCAGCAGCGGTAGCCGCAACCGCAATGCCCTGATTGCCGCGGCCGCCATCGCGATCCTGGGTGAGCTCTACGGCGATCGGTTCCAAACCCTGGTGCTGGCCGGCCAGCCTGAACGGCTGGGCGAATGGCGACGGGGCCTTCAGGATTGCCTGGGCCTGGCCCGTGAAGACTTCGGCCCCACCAGTGGCATCGTGCTGTTCGAGCGACCCGACGCCCTGATCGAGCGGGCCGATCGGCTGGAAGAGCGGGGGGAACTCCCCTTCATCGTGGTGGATGCGGCCGAGCAGGTGGTGGACATCCCGATCCTGCAATTTCCGCTCTGGCTGGCATTTGCCGCCGGAGAGGGCGAGATCAACACCGAAGAAACGTTCTACTAAGCAGCCCCATGCTCCCTTTGCTTGCCATCCCCGTGCTTGTGGCGGGGTACCTCCTCGGCTCCATCCCCAGCGGCTATCTGGCAGCCCGCTGGCTCAAGGGGATCGATATCCGCCAGGAGGGCTCCGGCTCCACCGGCGCCACCAACGTGCTGCGGGTGGTGGGCAAAGGCCCTGCGCTGGTGGTCTTTGGGGTGGATGTGCTCAAGGGGGCCCTGGCGGTGCTGCTGGCCAAGGCCGTCCTCGAGCCCCTGGGCCAGCCCCTGGCCCCGGATGGCTGGCAAATCGATGGCTGGATCGTGCTGGCAGGGCTGGCTGGATTGGCTGGTCACATTTGGCCCATCTGGCTGGGCTGGAAAGGCGGCAAGGCCGTTGCCACCGGCCTCGGGATGCTGCTGGGGGTGTCGTGGCCAGTGGGATTGGCCTGTTTCGGCATCTTTCTCACGGTGCTCAGCTTCAGCCGGATCGTGTCGCTCTCCAGTGTGGTGGCGGCCCTCAGCCTGCCCCTGCTGATGCTGGGCTCCTTTGGCAGCGCCGGAATTCGCCCCGCCTACCTGCTCCTCGCCGTGCTCACCACCGTGCTGGTGGTTTGGAGACACCGCAGCAATCTCGAGCGGCTGCTCTCAGGCACCGAGCCCAAGCTGGGCAGCAAGAAACCTGGCTAAGCCAACTCGCGGCTGCGCTGGGCCGCCGCCAGCACCGCTTCCAACAACGCTGAACGCACCCCGGCCTGCTCGAGGGAGCGCAAACCGGCGATCGTGGTGCCGGCAGGGCTGCTCACCATGTCCTTGAGCTCGGCTGGATGGAGCTGCTTGGCCTCGAGCAGGGCTGCCGTTCCCGCCAACGTGCGCTGGGCAAGCTGAAGGGCCAGAGCCCGGGGCAAGCCTGCTGCCACCGCACCATCGGCCAGTCCTTCGGCCATCACCGCCACAAAGGCCGGGCCTGAGGAGGTGAGGGCCAAAAAGGCATCGAGCTGGCTTTCCGGCAGCTCGTGCACTTCGCCCACCAGGGCAAAGAGCTGGTTTACCAAGGCCCGTTGCTCAGCACTCACCCCGGCCCCAAAGGCCAGGCCTGTGAGCCCTGCCCGCACCAAAGCGGGGGTATTGGGCACCGCACGCACGCACTGCCAATGGGGGAACAGCCGCTCGAGCCGCTCAAGCTTCACCCCGGCCAACACCGAGATCAACAAACCCCCTGGCTCCCCAGGCCCAGCCTGCTGGGCCGCCTGCTCGAGCTGCTGGGGCTTAACCGCCAACAGCACCACCGGCGAGCCCCAGGCCGCCGTGGCATCGGTGCGCACCGCAAGGCCGTGCTCCTGGCTGAGGCGCTCGGCGGAGGCGGCGCTTGCCACCACAGCCTGCACCGCCGAGGGCTCCACCCAACCGGCTTCGAGCAGCGGAAACAACAAGGCCTGGGCCATGCGGCCCAGGCCAACCACGCCCAGGGAGGGAATGTTCAAGGGCTGGCTCAGATTGCCGCCTCTTGCCGGCCCCAGGCAGGACTGGGGGCCGCTTCCGCCGGCTCGCTGATCTCACGGCTCACGATCGTGGGCGATGAGGCCTCGTCGCTGGAGGCGGTGGTAACGGTCACACAGCTGGGGGCAAACAGGAAGATGCTTTCACCCACCCGCTCTTGGTGGCCATCGATGGCAAAGGTGCCACCCGCCACAAAATCCACAGCCCGCTGGGCCTGATCCGGCTCCATCATCGTGAGGTTGAGGATCACGGTTTTGCGCTCCCGCAGGGCCTGAATGGCGCGGGGCATCTCATCGAAGCTGCGGGGCTCCATCAGGGTGACTTCCGCCGTGGCGTTCG
This sequence comes from Cyanobacteriota bacterium, assembly GCA_041174105.1. Classification (GTDB taxonomy): domain Bacteria; phylum Cyanobacteriota; class Cyanobacteriia; order PCC-6307; family Cyanobiaceae; genus Cyanobium_A. Next base: position 3,042 of record JBEDHM010000100.1, read on the forward strand.
ACAGACCCGGCATACCAATCACGTTGGTACCCGCAAAGGGGTCTTCGGTGTTGAAGTCGGAAGTCAGGGCCAGGGCACTCGAGCGACTGGCGGGAGCGGGTTGGTCGTAATCCCCCCCGTCGTAGTCGAGCTCATCGTCATAGTCGCCATCGAGATAGTCATCTCCAGAGACGACGGCACGCAGGCGGGAAAACAACGACACAGAGCCAACCCCAAAGGACGCTTTCCACCTAAATAGCGTCCCATACCAATCGCGGCAAGGGTTCCATGGGGAAATTCCTTGCATTGGGTGTGCCAAAACACTCAGGGCGTCGCCCCACTGGCGCGCTGGCCAAACAACCCACTGCCTAGGCGCACGCAGGTGCTCCCCGCCGCCACGGCTTCGGGCCAATCACCGCTCATCCCCATCGACAGTTCAGCCAGCCCCAGGGTCTCCGCGAGCCGGCGGCAATCCTCAAAAAGTGCGCGGCGCTCCGGCACCTCCAGCCCCAGAGGAGCGATGGTCATCAGCCCCACCGGCCGCAGGGGCGCCAGGGCAGACAGGGCCGGCCACTGCTGGCGCAGCAACGCAGGATCAAAGCCAGTTTTGGTGGGGTCTGGGCGGCACTTCACCTGAAACAACACCGCCGGGGCCAGCCCTTCCTCGGCGGCAATGCGGGCCAGGCGCTGGGCCAATTCCAGGCTGTCGATCGAGTGAATGGTGCCGAAATGGCGCAGCACCTGCCGGGCTTTGTTGGCCTGCAGGCGGCCAATGAAATGCCAATCCAAGGGCCCCAGATCCGCCAGTTCCGCCTGCTTGGCGATGGCTTCTTGCACCCGACTCTCGCCAAAACTGTGTTGCCCCGCCCCCACCGCCTCACGGATCAAGGAAGCGGGCTGCCCTTTGCTCACCGCCAACAGCCGGGTGCCCTCGGGCAACCCTTGCCGAAGGGTTGCCAACCGTTCAGCGAGGGAGTGATTCATGCGGGCTCGATGATCGGAACGAAGGGGGTTTGGGGCGGCCCTTCACAGGAACGTTTGATCAAACAATTGGCGCCACTGGGCGTGGACTTCGGGGCCATCACGCCGGGCCCGGGCAAGATTTTGCTCGGCAAAGTGCCGGGCATCCATTAACGGCAGCACTTCAAAGGTGGCCCCCTTGGCTTGCAGGGTCACCACGAAAAAGATGCGCTGGGCATAGAGCGTGGCGTACACATCCCGACCCTCGGCCACCGGGGCCACCCGGTAGAGCATCCCAAAGGTGGGATGGTTGAGGTATCGCTCCGTACTCACCAAGTCTGTAGCGCTTGCGCCATTAAAGGCCACCGACTTTCCAGCGCAGCAGCAGCAATACCACCAGGCCCGTGGCCGCCCAGCCATTGGGCAGCCGCCGCACAGGCGCCATCTGATGCAACTGATCCGGAGCCAGCCAATAGCCGCCGCGGGCCATCAGGGCCTGGGCTCCCTGCTCAGAGCGCAGCAGCACATTGGCCAGCAACCGCTCCCCTAGGGCCAGCACCAGCCCAAGGCCGCCGCGCCAGCCGAGGCGTTTGAGGTTCACCGCCCTGGTGGCCAGGGCCCGCAAAAGATTTTGCATTTCTTCTTGCACCAAGGGCAAAAAGCGCAGGGCCAGAAGCAGGGTGAAACCCAGCCGTTCCACCGGCCATCCCAGCCTTGCCAGGGGCTGCAGGAACCAACCCATCGCCCAAACCACATCCTCCGGCGGGGTGGTGAGCAACAGCAGGTTGGCGCTGTGCACCACGGTGAACAGCAAGGTGGCGCCATTGAGACCGAGCTTGGCGGAGCGACGGCTGATCACCAGGGGGCCAACGCGGGCCACCTCCCAGGCTTCACCAGCCCGCTCCGGCGGGGGCTGCAGGGGCGAACCCGGCGCCAACCGCAATTCGCTGGGGGGCCGCTGCAGGGGAGCTGGCGGAAGGGAGCCTTCCGGCAACACCGCCGAAAGCAGGCCCACCAGCAGCGCCAGAGCCACCAGGGCGGGCAGGCTGCGGCGCCAGAGCCGCCAGGGCAAGCCACTGCAGGCCGTGATCCCAAGCAGCAGCACCACCAGGGCCAGGCGCCAGATCGGGCCCGCCAGAATCGGGGTGACCAGAAATGCCAGGGTCCAGGCGAACTTGAGGCGCGGATCCAGGCGGCGCAACCAGCTGCCGCTCGAGCCCTTCTGGCGATCATCCTCCTGCTCGGCCACGAATTGGCCGATCGGCAATTGCCGCAGCCAATCCATCAGCGCCGGGCTTGCTGACGGGCCAAATCCCGCTCGGCATCACGCTGCTGCTTACCGCGCCAGAACAACTTGATCGGGGTGCCTTCAAAGCCCAGCCCTTCGCGTATCTGCCGTTCCACGTAGCGGCGATAGGTGTCGCCAAACATCTTGGGATCGTTCACAAACAAGGTGAAGCTGGGTGGGCGGCTGGCCACCTGGGTGCCGTAGTAGATGCGGCCCTGGCGACCACCGCGGCTGGTGGGAGGCGAGCGCCAGCTCACGGCCTCCTGCAACACCTCATTCACCACCGAGGTGCTCACCCTGCGGCGGTGTTGCTCGACGGCCAGCAGGGCCAACGGGAAGATCGCCTGCACCCGCTGGCCATTGAGGGCCGAGGTGAACAGCATCGGTGCCCAATCGAGGAAATAGAGCTTGGCGCGCAGCTCCTTTTCCATCGCCGGCATGGTGTGGCTGTCTTTTTCAATCGCATCCCACTTGTTCACCACCACCACGCAGGCCCGGCCGTCCTCTTCGATGCGGCCGGCGAGGCGCTGATCCTGCTCGGTGACCCCATCGAGGGCATCAATCACCAGCACACACACATCCGAGCGCTCAATCGCCTTGAAGCTGCGGTTGATGCCGAAGAATTCGGGGCCGTAGTTCACCGAGCGCTTGCGGCGGATTCCGGCGGTGTCGAGCAGCTTCCAGGTTTTGCCCTCCCGCTCCACGGTGGTGTCAATCGTGTCGCGGGTGGTGCCCCGGATCGGGCTCACGATCGCCCGGTTTTCCCCGCACACCGCATTGAGCAGGCTGGATTTCCCCACATTGGGCCGGCCCACGATCGCCAGCTGAATCGGCTCTTCGGCCTCCACCTCGTCCGTGGCCGGCAGATAGCCGATCACCTTGTCGAGCAGATCGCCGGTGCCGGCGCCATGGATCGCCGAAATCGGATAGGGCTCCCCCAGGCCCAAGGTCCAAAACTCGGCGGCCATCGCCAGGCCCGCATCGGGCGACTCGCATTTGTTCACCGCCAGCAAGGTGGGAACGCCCTGGCCGCGCAACCACTCGGCGATCGATTGATCCGCACCGGTGAGGCCCTGCTGGCCATCCACAATCACCAGCGCCACCGAGGCTTCGGCCAGGGCGAGGTTGGCCTGCTCGCGGATTTCCGGCAGGAATTCACTGTCGTCGTCAAACACCAAACCGCCGGTATCCACCACGCGGAAGGTGCGATCGCCCCAGTAGCCCTCCTGGTAGGTGCGGTCGCGGGTGACGCCAGGTTGATCGTGCACGATCGCCTCGCGGCTGCGGCACAGACGATTCACCAGGGTGGATTTGCCCACATTGGGCCGGCCGATGATGGCCACAACTGGAAGCGCCAAAACGGCTTATCCCTGTCTACAAGTCGTCCCTTGACCCTACAGAGCGGCGGTGCCCCCAATCAGGCCACGGGCAGGTCGCCCGGGTGGCCGACCACCGGATCGGCCGGCACCGGCAGCAGCTCAGGCAGGGGGCCGGCA
>JBEDHM010000101.1:0-5726 GCA_041174105.1 Cyanobacteriota bacterium
CTGCTGATCGCGGCCGCGCCATCCCCTCTATGCCCCCGGTGGAGCCCAGTTGCAGCCCCTGGACTGGCAAAAGGGCAACCCCCTCGGCCATCCTGTAGGGAGCCAAGGCCCCGTGGCCTCACCGATCCCATGGCCCGCACCCCACGGCGTTACGCCGTGCATTTGCACCTCAGCGGTGGTCAAACCGAAACCGTGCACTTCAAAACGCTGGAGGCCTTCCAGCAGTGGTACGGAGGGGTACTGACGGGGGCGGCCACCACCGACACGTTTGTGAATGTGCCGATCGGCGATCTTGAAGCGGAGTATCTGGTGGTTCGCCCCACTGCCGTGATTGGCCTTCGGGTGGAGCCGATTTATGGGGCCCTCGACGCTTGAACCTGCTCGAACTGCTCTGGAGTGAGGCCTTTTTTGCGGGCTCCATCGCCCAATTGCTGGCCCGGCTCAGCGGCTTGCCGGCCGTGGTGCTTCTGTTGGCCACGGGTTTGCTGATCGGCCGTGCAGGCCTCGATTGGGTGCAGCCCGAGAACCTGGGCCGCGGCCTCGAACCGCTGGTGGGCTTGTTGGTGAGCCTGGTGCTGTTTGATGGCGGGCTCAATCTGAGGCTGGCGGGCCGCGACCTCCAGCGCACGGTGGTGCAGCTGGTGCTGGTGCGGGGGGTGCTCGGTTTGCTGGGTGGGGCCTGGTTGGCCCACCAACTGGCCGGGTTGCCCTGGCCCCTGGCCTGGGTGTTTGGGGCCATCGCCCTGGCCACCGGTCCCACCGTGGTGACCCCGATGGTTCAGCAGATGCGGCTGATCCCAGGCCTGGGCAAGGTGTTGGAGGCTGAGGGCCTGATCCTGGAGCCGGCCGGAGCCGTTCTGGCCCTGCTGTTGCTGCAACTGGCCCTGGGCGATCTCGACAGTTGGCAGGATGTGGGCACCCTGCTATTGCTGCGGCTAGGCGGCGGGGTGGTGATTGGCGCCGTTGGGGGTTGGCTGCTGGTGGAGGTGCTCAGGCGCCTGCCGCCGGAATCGGATGGCCTCAAGTTGCAGCTCAGCCTCGGGGTGTTGTTTGTGCTGGTCAGCGGCGCCCAGGCCCTGCTGCCGGAAGCCGGCCTGCCGGCGGCCGTGAGTGCGGGGGTGGTGGTGGGCCTGCGTCTGGATGCGGAGGCCTCCCAGTTGGATGAGCTGATCAGTCAGTTGGCCCAGCTGGCGATCACCGTGCTGTTCCCCTTGCTCGCGGCCGATTTGTCGTGGGGCGAGTTGAGCCCCCTGGGCTGGGGCGGTGTGGCCTGTGTGCTGGTTCTGATGGTGTTTCGCTGGCTGGTGATCCAGGCCGGCGGCCTGGGCCTGCCCTCTCTGGGTTGGCGCGACAAGCTGATGCTCAGTTGGATTGCTCCCCGCGGCATCGTGACCGCTGCCGTGGCCAGTTTGTTTGCCCTCGAGCTTGACCAGGCCGGCATTGAGGGGGCAGGGGCCCTCAAAGGCCTGGTGTTTCTCACCATCCTGCTCACCGTGGGCATCCAGGGCTTTACGGCCCCGTTGCTGGCCAAAGCCTTGGGGCTGGTGGTGGCGGAACCGACGGCCGAGCAGGCTGCCGCGGACGGTTCAAAGGCAGCGCTCGATCCTGGCGCGGTCATCCCCACGGCGACGGAGCAGTAGCCAGGTGGCGATGAGGTCGGGGCCCTGGAGGCTGCCGAGCAGGGCAGCCCGCAGGCTTTTCATGATCACCCCTTTCTTCACGCCGGCTTGTTTGACGGCCTGGCCCAGCAAGTCCTGGGCTTGATCGCTGTCGAGGGGGCCGGTTGGCAGAAGGGCCAAGAGCGCTTGTAGGGCAGGCTTGGCCCCGTCGCTAGCCAGTTGGGCCTGGGCGGCGTCATTGAGCGCCGGGGTGGTGAAGAACGGTTCAGCCTGGGCCACCCCGTCGGCCAGGAGGGTGAGCGATGGCCCGATCAGGCTGCAAAGATCGCTCTGCCAGCCGGAATCGACCTGCCCAGCAGCCCCGGTGGTCTCGGTGCCCCAGCCTTTCTCGGCCCAGAGCGGCAACAATTGCTCCCGCAGCTTGGCGGGGCCCTGCTCGCGCAGCACCTGGCCATTGAGCCAATTGAGCTTGTCCCAGTCGAAGCGGGCACCGGCTTTGTTGACGCGATCGAAATCGAACACGGTGGCTGCGTCGGCGAGGGTGAAGCGCTCCTCCATCCCCTCCGGTGGTGACCAGCCCAGCAGGGTCATGTAGTTGGCCAGGGCTTCGGCCGTGTAGCCCATCGCCTGGAAGTCGCTGATGGAGGTCACCCCATCACGCTTGGACAGCTTTTTGCCTTCCTGGTTGAGGATCAAGGGCGTGTGGGCAAACACAGGGGGCTTGGCGCCCAGGGCCTCGTAAAGGAGCAGTTGCTTGGCGGTGTTGGCGATGTGGTCTTCGCCGCGGATCACATGGCTGATGCCCATGGCGGCGTCATCCACCACCACCACCAGGTTGTAGAGGGGATCCCCGATTTGATCGGCCGGAGCCCGCCGGGCAATCACCATGTCGCCCCCAAGATCAGCGCCTGCCCAGCGCATCTCGCCGCGCACCAGGTCGCACCAGGTGATGCTGGCGGCATCATCGATGCGAAACCGCACGGTGGCCTGGCGCCCTTCGGCGATGTAGGCCGCTTCCTGCTCGGGGCTGAGGTTCCGGTGACGGTTGTCGTAGCGCGGGGCCTGCTTGGCGGCCGCCTGCTGGTCGCGCATGGCGGTGAGCTCCTCTTCGCTGGCGTAGCAGCGGTAGGCCAGGCCGGCATCCAGCAGCCGTTGGATGGCCAGGCGATGCTCTTCGAGCCGGGCGCTCTGGATCACGGGTTCGCCGTCCCAGTCGAGGCCCAACCAGCGCAGCCCTTCGAGGATGTTGTCGGTGAAGGCCTGCTTGGAGCGCTCCTTGTCGGTGTCTTCAATGCGCAGCAGGAACTGACCGCCGTGGCGCTTGGCAAACAGCCAGTTGAAGACGGCGGTGCGTGCTGTGCCGATGTGCAGGGTGCCCGTGGGACTCGGGGCCAGGCGAACGCGCACGGCTGACGAATCCGGAGGCGCAGCGTTCACCGAGAAAACCTTCGAGGGAAGGGATGGAATTGAACGGGACTGACGGGGCTCGAACCCGCAACTTCCGCCGTGACAGGGCGGTGCTCTAACCGATTGAACTACAGTCCCAGGCTGTAAAACGTAGGCGATCTTGGCGATCGTCACGCTTGCGGTACAAACCCATTCGGGCCTCTACCTGTTCGGCCGCCGACCTTAAACGTCGACCTGAAAAGTATCCGTGATCGAAGGTCCCACCGTCAACTGATTGGAGGCGTTGGGACCTGCAGGCAATGGCCCGTTCCTAGGGGCGGAATCCTGCCGGCTCAATCAGGCGAACCTGATTGCCCCGGGCTGTGAATTCACGGCCTTGATCACTTTGCACAACCACACGGCCACCGGATTTGACCCGGATGACACGGGCACGAACCCAGCCCAAGGCTGCGGATTCGAGCACCTTGACCACATCACCGGGTTGTAGATCCAACTCCATGTTCGGAACCACGAAACTGCAAATTGGGGCATCGAACGCGCCGTGGAGGACTTGAACCCCCGACATCAGGTTTTGGAGACCTGCGTTCTACCAACTGAACTAACGGCGCAAGGCCGATGCCCCCGGACAAAGAGGGAAGATCCGTTGTGAAACGATCCTCAGCGGTCGAAGCGTTGCTTGACCCGAGTGGCTTTACCCACCCGATCACGCAGATAAAACAGCTTCGCCCGGCGCACCTTACCGCGGCGCTCCACTTTCACGGACGCAACCTGGGGGCTGTGCAGCATGAAGACACGCTCCACGCCGATGCCCTGGAAGATCCGACGCACGGTGATGGTCTCGTTGAGGCCGCCGTGGCGCTTGGCGATCACCACACCCTCGTAGGGCTGGACGCGTTCTTTGTTGCCCTCCCGAATCCGCACGCCCACCTTGACGGTGTCGCCCACGTAGATCTCGGGCAGGTCGCTCTTGAGTTGCTCGGCTTCAAAGGAGCGAATCAGCTCGTAGGCACTCAGCTTGCCGGTGGTGGCCTTGGGGGCGGGCTCCGCCACGGCCGTTGCGGTCGTGCTGACGGCTTCTGCTGCCTCAGGAGCGCTGGTTGCTGCGATCTCGTCTGTGGCGGGTTCGTTCACCTGCCCATCCGCCATCTCTTTTGAATCCGATGCCATCTCAGCTCCGCGACGCCTGGCCAAACCGCCAGTGTACCGGCTCAGGGGTCACCCTCCCCCTGGGGGGCGGCCGAGTCGGGCTTGGAGCCGTTGGATGGCCATCGAGCCCCCCGTGATCAGCATCCAGAGCAGGCCGAACCCATTGGCCACCACATAAAGGGTTTCGCCATGGGGGCCAAACCATTGCTTGAGCCACTCGCCCTCGTGCAACACCATCAACAGATGGGCCTGTTCGCGGCCCAAGCCAGCCCAATCCCGCAGAACCCGGTAGCTCACTCCCGTTGTGACGGTGATGGTGAGGGGCACAAGGGCGATCGGGGCAAGGGCCGCGTGGGCCTGCCGCAGGCGCAGGGCAAGGGAAGGGGCCATGGTCCCCAGCAGGAGTTGGCTGTTGGTAGCTTGACCAATCAAGGACATCCAGGGGCTGTGGAAGCTGCCTTGGGTCGTTGCCTTCGGCTGATCCGTTTTTTGTTGGCGTTCTGATGAACCTCTTTGCTGATCTGCTGGCGGGCTCCAAGGGGAGCAACAGCAAGAGCGCCGCTGGCGGCAAGGGGATGGCTTCCGCTTTGGTGGAAACCGGCCCCCGCATTCAGAAAGGGCGGCGCGGGGTGGAGATCAAATCAGCCCGCGAGCTGCAAACCATGCGTCAAGCCAGTCGCATCGTGGCCACCGTCCTGCGCGAAATCATGGAGATCGCCGCTCCGGGGATGACCACCGGTGATCTGGATCGCCACGCGGAAAAGCGGATCCGTGAGATGGGGGCTACCCCCAGCTTCAAGGGCTATCACGGCTTCCCCGCCAGCATTTGCGCCAGCATCAACAACGAGGTGGTGCATGGCATCCCCTCGAACAAGCGGGTGATCAAGGCTGGTGATCTGGTCAAGATCGATACCGGGGCCTATTTCGATGGCTACCACGGGGATAGCTGCATCAGCCTGTGCGTGGGGGACGGTGCCTCTGAGGAGGCCCAGCGGCTCACCCGGGTGGCCCAGGAAGCCCTGATGCAGGGCCTGGCCAAGATCAAGGCCGGCAACACCCTGCTGGACATCGCCGGGGCCGTGCAAGACCACGTCGAGACCCACGGCTATGCGGTGGTGGAGGACTACACGGGCCATGGCGTGGGGCGCAACTTGCATGAGGAGCCCTCGGTCTTCAATTTCCGCACCCGCGACCTGCCCAACATGACCCTGCGCCCCGGGATGACCCTGGCGGTGGAACCGATCCTCAATGCGGGCAGCAAGGCTTGCCGCACCCTCAAGGACCGTTGGACCGTGGTGACCGTGGATGGCAGCTTGTCGGCCCAGTGGGAACACACGATTGCCGTGACCAGTGACGGCTGCGAAATCCTCACGGACCGCGACTTTTAGGCGGCCAACCAGGGACCAGTTCAGGGGGCCAGCCCAGGGCAAGCGCTTTCAGGGCCTTGGTTTCAGCTTGCTTCCCGCTTGGATTCAGTCTGGCTTGGAACTTGTCAGTGAGAAGTAGAGCCAGCGGCCCAGGGCGGCCAGGGGCATCAGCACGTAGGTGAGGGGG
>JBEDHM010000102.1:0-3012 GCA_041174105.1 Cyanobacteriota bacterium
AGCATCCGCACGACGCCAAATGCAAGACCAGCGACATGGAACAGCACCGTGTCCCTGTTATGGGGTGGGTACGCCAGTAGTGGTCTGACGGGTTGGGGTTCGCTCTTGCTTGCCCAGATCAAGACCGAGAGCACCAGGAAGCACCCCAGCAGGTGGAGTACATGCTCCAAGACCTCATCAGGAGCGAAGTGCTTGAGGGTTCCCAGGTGCTGGGCAAGGTGCTGGACCTTTCCAGGGATCACCGTGCTGACAGCAAAGACACCGCCCATGCAGAGCGCCTTGCGGAGATCCCTCACTACAAGCACCTCGTTCCTCACGGCATCAATGCCCCTGGTGTGCGGGCAACTAGTGACTGGAGCCCAACTGGGAGGAGTGTGACCGCCCTGGGTCTGCCTGCCGCTTTGCCCCACGCAGAAGCGTGGGATGACCTGAAGTGGGATGTCCTCAAACCGTCCCGCACGGGGTCTGCCTGCTTCACCTGCCCGATTCATCAGGGTCTGACTTCACAGGGGGGAGCACCCCAATTCACCTACCGCTCACGTACCAAGAGCAAGCGGGAGAATGCCTGATCGCATGAAGCTCCAAACACCCAACCCTTCAATTGTTGCGAAAAGATCTTGCGCCTAACGCAAGAGAAATCGCATCGAATGCAAGACAACAAAAAGAGGCGGCACCCAGATTCGAACGGGGGTAAAGGATTTGCAATCCTCTGCCTTACCACTTGGCCATGCCGCCGGCCGGGGAGCAAACTCCCAGGAGCGGATCGTATCAGCCATGGCATGCCCCCCCGACTGCTGGTTCTGAGCAACGGCCACGGGGAGGATTTGATTGCCCTGCGGGTGATCCAGGCCCTGCACCAGCGCAATCCCTCGCTGGCCGTGGCGGTATTGCCGCTGGTGGGCTCGGGCGATGCCTATGCAGCGGCGGAAGCTGCCGGCCTGGTGCAACGCATCGGCCCCAGGCAACCGCTGCCCAGTGGGGGGTTCAGCAACCAAAGCCTGCGGGGGCTCGCCAGGGATCTGGCGGCCGGCCTGCCAGCGCTGAGTTGGCAGCAATGGCAAGTGGTGCGCGCATGGGGCCGTCGGGGCGATCCCGTGCTGGCGGTGGGTGATCTGCTGCCCTTGCTGATGGCCTGGCTCAGCGGTGCCCCGTTTGGCTTCATCGGCACCCCCAAAAGCGACTTCACCTGGGCCTCTGCCCCCCCTGCCGGCTGGGGCCGCACGCCGCTGGCCGATGGCTATCACCGCTGGAAAGGCAGCGAGTGGGACCCGTGGGAATGGGCCCTGATGGGCAGCCGGCGCTGCCGGCTGGTGGCCGTGCGCGATCGGCTCACGGCCCGTGGGCTCAGGCGCCACCACATCGCCGCCGAGGCACCGGGCAACCCGATGATGGATGGCTTCCCAAGCCAGTCCCCTCCAGCCTGGCTGGAGGGCTCTCCGCGCCTGTTGCTGCTACCTGGCAGCCGCTTCCCAGAGGCACTGGGGAACGCCAAGGGGCTGCTAGCCGCCCTGGCCCAGGCCACTTCCGCCCTGCAGGCAGCTCCGCTGGATGCGAGTTCACCGCCATGGGTGCTGCTGGCCTGCGGCTCCACCCCGGGGCCCGAGATCTGGTCGCCTCTGCTGCTGGAGGCCGGCTGGCGTCGGCGCGAGCCCAGCCCTGAAGCGCTGGCCATCGGCGCCAGCACCGCCTGGGAGCTGGCCTCCAACCCAGGCCCATCGCCTGCAAAACCGCCCCAGCTGCTGGTGGGCTGCGGTTGTTTTGAGCGCTGGGCCCCCTGGGCCGATGGGGCGCTGGCCACCGCAGGCACCGCCACCGAACAAGTAGTGGGTCTGGGGATTCCCGCCCTGTCCTTGCCTGGGCCAGGGCCCCAATTCAAGGCCGGCTTTGCCCGCCGCCAAAGCCGGCTCTTGGGCGGCGCCGTGATGCCCTGCGCCAGCCCAAGCCAACTGGCCCAGCGGCTCGTGCGGTTACTGAACGATCCCAACCAACGCCACCAACTGGGAGCGATCGGCCGGAGCCGCATGGGGCCAGCGGGCGGCAGCAGCGCCCTCGCCGCCCTGGTGGATCAACGCCTGCTGGGATGATGCCCTGATTCCCAGAAACCTCCCTCGCCATGGCGGGCATTTCCGATCGGGCCTACAGCGCAGCCTGCGGCAGGTTGGCTGCCCACCTGGGGATCAGCCTGGCTTCGGCCCGGCGCAAAGTCGACATCCGGGCCGCCCAGCAAGGCCTGCGCGACAACACCGCCAAAGTGGAGTTGGCCGAGCTGATGCTGGCCGAAGCCCAGAGCAGTGGCACCAACAACCACGATCTGCTCACCTCCCTTCTCGAAGCCGTCGGCAACGACGAGAACTTCATGGTGGAGGACTGAGCTCCTCGGCAGCCCTAGCGGTTGCCGCCTGTGGAGTGCTCAAACAACAGGTGAAAGCGGTTGCGATCCAACTCGCAGAACACCGGAATGCAGGCAAAGCAGCGCTGGGTGAGCTCCCAGCGCTCTTCGCGCTTGAGCATCACCTCCAGGCGATCGCGGGCCGGCAGTAGGTAGCGCACATCCCCAGCCGCATAGGCCAACTGGGCATCACTGAGATCCTCCACCCGGCCCCAATCCGAACTCTGGGCCTGCTTATCCAGCTCCACACCTACCAACTCCTGCACCACCTCCTTGAGCCCATGGCGGGGGCTGTAGGTGCGCCCCAAACGGCTGGCCACCTTGGTGCAGAAGATCGGATGCACCGCAATCTCGAGGTTTTCAGCCAGGGCTGCCACATCAAAACGGGCGAAGTGGAACACCTTTTCGATCGCCGGGTTTTCCATCAGCGCCTTCAACCGCGGCGCCTGCGTCTGGCCCCTCGCCAGGCGAATGCAGCAAACGTTGTCGTGGTCATCGCAGATCTGCACCAAGCACAGCCGGTCGCGGCCGTGCACCAGTCCCATCGCTTCGGTATCCACCGCCAGAGCCCGGGCTCCGGCATACAGCGCTGCCCACTCAGCATCCAGATCGCCATCGAAAAC
>JBEDHM010000103.1:0-3295 GCA_041174105.1 Cyanobacteriota bacterium
CTGCTGCCCAGCTGCAGCAGCGAACTGCTCTTGGCCCTGCCAGATGGGCTCAGCCCCAGCGAGCGCAGCCAACGGCTGCAGCGGGCCCTGGCCCAGGTGGGGCTGGCCGGGATGGCCGAGCGCCCGATTCACACCCTCAGCGGCGGCCAGAAACAACGGCTGGCCATCGCCGGCGCCCTCGCCAGCGAAGCCCAGTTGCTGCTGCTAGATGAACCCACTGCCCTGCTCGATCCCACCAGCCAAGCGGAAGCCCTGGAGTTGGTGCACCAGCTCACCCACCGCAGCAAAGCGCCCCTCACGGCCCTTTGGATCACCCACCGGCTCGAGGAATTGCAGCGCTGTGATGGGGCTGCCGCCATGGAGCATGGCCAGGTGGGCGCCTGGCAAAACGGGGGCCACCTGGCCGCGCAATTGGCCCAGTCCCTGGCCCCCTTGCAGGGCGGCAGGGCCGAGGGGTAAGGTCTTCGGGCCGGTTCGCCGGTGCCGCCAGTTCGGAAGCGATTTCGGCAGGCCCATTCCTCGGTAGCTCAGCGGTAGAGCGGTCGACTGTTAATCGATTGGTCGCAGGTTCGAATCCCGCCCGGGGAGTTTTGTTTCAGCCGCAGCGCAGCCAGGCCTTGGCGCGTTGGGGCTGTTTGCTGCGGGGCTATCCGCGCCAAGAGCCCTTGGCAGCACAAGCTGATCTGAAAATCACAACAAATAACTGCAAAGAAAAGCTGAAGATCCGGCCCGCTTGCCCCCAAAAGCGATAGGGGCAAAGCCCTCACCTCCACTGACTTCCAGTGCCGCAACGGCGCCCTAAACGCGGCGCGCATGGGCGTCAAAGCCTGGCCTGCCCACTTCAGGCCAGCGATGGGGGCCCCCACAGGGGCCAAAAGCCGAGAAAATACGGCCATTGCTTAAGCGCTTTGCCTTTCAGCTGTTTTTTGCGCCTCCTGCCATGAAGCCGAGCATCCTGCTGATCGAAGACGATGGCGACATGCGCGATCTGGTGGCCGGGCACCTGGAGCACGGCGGCTTTGATGTGCAGCGCGCCGACGATGGCATCAAGGGCCAGGCCCTGGCCCTGCAATACAGCCCGGATCTGATCCTTTTGGATCTGATGCTGCCCAAAGTGGATGGCCTCACCCTCTGCCAGCGGCTCCGGCGGGAGGAGCGCACCGCCAAGATCCCGATCCTCATGATCACCGCCTTGGGCGGCACCAAAGACAAGGTGAGCGGCTTCAACTCCGGCGCCGACGACTACCTAACCAAACCCTTCGATCTCGAAGAACTGATGGTGCGGGTGAAGGCCCTGCTGCGTCGCAGCGAGCGGGCTCCCCTCTCCACCAAACACAACGAAATCCTCAGCTACGGCTGCCTCACCCTGGTGCCGGAACGGTTTGAGGCGATCTGGTTCGATGCCGCGGTGCGGCTCACCCATCTCGAGTTCGAACTGCTGCACTGCCTGCTGCAGCGCCATGGTCAGACCGTCTCGCCGGCGCTGATCCTCAAGGAGGTGTGGGGCTACGAACCCGACGACGACATCGAAACGATCCGGGTGCATGTGCGCCACTTGCGCACCAAGCTCGAACCCGATCCCCGCAAGCCCCGCTTCATCAAAACTGTCTACGGCGCCGGCTACTGCCTGGAATTGCCCGGCGAAGACCAACTCGCCGATCTGGTGCCCCTGGTGCATCAGGCCCGCCAAGCCCGCCAGGACGCCGCCGACCAACTGCAGGCCCAGGCCAGCTAGGCAGCACCCCTCTCGTTGGCACCGAGCTGGAGGCCAGCCAGCTCCAATAGGGCCACTTCCCAGGCCAGGCGGGGCTGCACGTAGGCCTTCAGCTGGCTGCGCAACCGCTCCAGTCTGCGCAAGGCCGTTGCTTGCTCTGCCCCAGGTCGCTGGCGCCACAACGCCAGTTGCCACCAATCGAGCAGCCACAACTGCTGCTCCGCCTCGAGGGCATCGCAGAGATCGCGCGCCAATTCCAGAGCCGTGAGGGGTCCGCTGCTGCCAGCCACCAGGGCCTGCAGGCGATCGGCCAAGCCCTCTGGCAGCGCTTGCCATTGGCGGCGGTGGGCGAGCAGGGCCCCGGGAGAGCCCGCAGCCAGTTGAACCAGCTCGGGGGGATCCTCGATCGGTGCGGCCAAAACCTGGCCCATCAGCGCGCTCGAGAGCCGGGCGAAGGGAATCTGCTGGCAGCGGGAGCGAATGGTGCTGAGCAGCTGCTCCGGGGCAGCGCTCAGCAGAATCAACAGGCCATCGCCAGGCTCCTCCAGGGTTTTGAGCAGGGCATTGGCGGCACCCTCCGCCATCGCCTCCACCGCTTCCAGTACCACCAAACACCCCGGCGCTTCCACCGGGCTGCGGGCCAAAAAGCGCGACACTTCGCGAATTTGCTCAAGCCGCAGCTGGGGCGACGCCCGCCGGCTCACCCCCAGCTCCTCAGCCTTGGAGGCAGGCACCAGCTGGCCCTTCTCGCTGTAGGTGGGCTCCACCCACAGGAGGTCGGGATGGTTGCCCTCCTGCAAGCGGCGGCGAATGGCACGCGAGCCGCCGGGCCCCGCCAGCACCCCTTCCAAAAAGCGCAGGGCCGCCATCCGCCGGCCTACCCCTTCGGGGCCCGCAAACAGATAGGCCGGGGCCAGCCGCTGGTGGCGCAGGGCCGCGTCCAGCAAGGCGACGGCCTGATCTTGACCCACCAGGCCTGCAAACAGCTCACTCATGGCTGGGGAGCCTGCCCATCGCCTGGGCCCAAGGCACCGCATGCCGCAGCCACCGCGGCCGCCGCCGCCTGCGCCACCGCATCAGGCGACTGGCTGGCATCCAGCCGCTGCCAGCTCCGCTGCTGCGCCAACACGGCAAACCCATCGGCCACCCGCTGCAGAAACGCCTGCCCGCTGGCCTCAATCCGATCGGCGGGCCGATCACCGCGGCGGCGCAGCGATTCCGCCAGGGGCAAATCAAGCCAGAGGGTGAGATCGGCCGTGAGCCCGCCCGTGGCGATGGCCTCGAGCTGCTCAATCAGGGCCAGGGACAAGCCGCGGCCATAGCCCTGGTAGGCGGCAGTGGAGCCGGCAAAGCGATCGCTCAGCACCCAATCGCCGCGCTCAAGTGCCGGGCGGATGGTGTGCTCCACATGCTGGGCCCGATCGGCGGCATAGAGCAGCAATTCGGCAGTTGGGGCGGGGGCAGCGTCGCCGGGGGGATCGAGCAGCAACTGGCGCAGGGCCAACCCCAACGGGGTGCCGCCGGGCTCCCGGGTCACCAACAGCTGACGGCCCGGGGCTATCAAGCCACTGGCAGGAAGCC
>JBEDHM010000104.1:0-5199 GCA_041174105.1 Cyanobacteriota bacterium
GCCCTGCACCTCGCCCGCTGGGGGGTGCGCTGGCCAGGGGCCGAGCAACAGATCGCGCGCGGCTGCCAGCTCGCGACTGGCCTTTCCGCGCTGCAGCGCGATCAACTGGCTGCCGGCCTAGCCCAGCTCGGCAATGCCAGCGGCGCCGAGGCCTGCCTAGGGCAGCACACACCCTCCATCGGCACCCAGTTGGCCATCGCCCAAGCCCTGCTCAAAGGATCGAGCAGCGAAGAGCACCAGGGCGAGCGCCTGTTGCTTCGTCTTGCCCTGCGGGCGCCCCAAACAGCAACAGCCCAAGAGGCGGTGGCCTTGTTGAGCGCAGGGGAGAGCCCCCATAGCTTGAAAGCCCTGGATCAGCTGCCTGCCGCCCTCCAGGCCAGCGCCCCCGTGCAAGCGCGCCGGGCCCTGCAAAGCGGCAACACCGACACAGCCTTGGCCGTGCTGCAGCACTGGCCCCAGGATCCGGCCAGCTGGGAGATGCAATGGCAACTGGCCCGCAAGGCCCTGCTGAGCGCGCATTGGCGCACGGCCGAGCGCCTGCTCAGCCCGCCGAGCGCTGGGCCGCAGGGTGAGGCTGGGCCAACGGGTGAAATCTTGCCGCCCGCCCTGGCCGCCCGCCGCCAATTCTGGCTGGGCTATGCCCAGGTTCAGCAGGGGCAGCTGGCCCAGGGCCAGGCCCAGTGGCGCCAACTGCTGCGCCTCTACCCCGAGGGTTACTACGCCTGGCGCGCCGCGGTGCGGCTGAAGCAGGGGGATCTCAACCTGTCATCCCGCCAAGCGCCGCCGCTACGGCGACCAGACTGGACGGCGCTGGAGAGCGGCAACACCCTCCTCGATCAGCTCTGGCGCCTCGGCCAACACGACGAAGCCTGGGAAACCTGGCGTCTGCGCCAAGGGGGGCGCACGCCAACAACCTCCCAGGGGCTGATCGTGGAGGGCCGGCTCCGCCAGGGCGTTGGCGACACCTGGATCGGCCTGGGGCAATTGGAGCAAGCCAGCCTGCGCCTCTCGGGGCCCTCATGCCGGTGGCAGCAGCAACTGGCCCAGGCCCAGGCCACTCCCCGTTTCGCGGCAATCCTGGAGGCAGCCGGCCAGTCCAGCCAGATCCCGGCCACCCTGCTCGCCGCCGTGGCCAAGCAGGAATCCCGCTTCTCCCCCGGGGTGCGCTCGGCCGCTGGGGCGGTGGGCCTGCTGCAGCTCATGCCCAGCACCGCCGCCGAACTGGCGGGCCGGCCCATGGATGACGCCGCCTTGGAAGATCCCCGCCGCAACGCCGCGCTGGGCGGGCGCTATCTCCAGCACTTGCTGCGGCGCTGGCAAGCCAATCCCGTGTTGGCGGTCGCCAGCTACAACGCCGGCCCAGCCGCAGTGGAGCGCTGGCTCACGCCCCAACTCGTGCAAGCGCCCGAACTCTGGATCGAAGCGATCCCCTATGCCGAAACCCGGCTCTACGTCAAAAAAGTGCTGGGCAACCTGTGGGGTTTCCAGAAGCAGCGCCAACCCGCCTGTTAGGCCGCCACCAAGACGTGGCCAACGCTGGCACCCACCAACACGATGGCGCCAAGGCCCAAGGCCAACAGGATGGGCGGGGGCGAGACCCGAATCCGGGCGAGGTCGACCCGCACCAACAACACGGTGCAGGCCAGGATCAACACATGGGTGAGCACCTGCAGATGCAACAGGTAGAGGCCCCCCACCGTGACAATCAACAGCGTGACCACCAGGCTGATCACCCGACTGGCCGCCATCAAGCTGGAAACCTGCTGAAGCAGCAGGTCCGGCATGGTGCAAATCACCACCACCAACAGGGCATGCAGGCAATCGAGCGACCAAGCCAGGCTCAGCAGCCCTCCAGGGGCACGAAGGGCGGCCGGCGCATGGCCCCAGCTCAGACCCTCGTACACCGCAATCGCCAGTAAAACCAGCAGCATCGGAGCCCGCACGGGCAGCACCAGCAGGCGCAGGGCAGCTCTCACGACAGGTTCACCGCAGTAGAAGAACGCAACGCAGGACGGGTCAAGACCAGGGCAATGGCATCCAGCGGACAGCTTGGAATGCACTGCTCGCACACCAAACAGCGTTGCGCATCAAAGTGCAACTGCCAAGCCGGAGCCCGCAGGCTGAGCGCACCACTGGGGCAAACGCTGGAGCAAATGCCGCAGTCCACACAACGCTCCGCGTCGACCTGAATTTGGCCGGGCACCCGATCCAAGCCCAGGCCCTGGCCTTCCAACCAGGCCTCCGCCGCCTCGAGCTCATCGATATCGCCGGAGAGCTCCACCACCATGGTGCCGCTCTGGTTGGGGGCGATTTGGGCCCGCAGGATTTTGGCGGCCACATCGAAATCCACCGCCAACCGGTAGGTGATCGGCTGGTGCACCGCCTCCCGCGGGAAATGCAAGGTGAGGCGCCGTTTCACTGCAGGGGGCCAACTTGCTTCGAAAAGCTAGCAAGCACTGGCAAAGTGCATGCCATGACTTCCTCTCCGAGCGGCTCCAGCCTGGGGCCCAAAGAGCGCCTGCTCCTGGGTGTGGTGGCTGCCGTGTTGGCCTTTGCGGTGCTGTGGCTGCGCGGCGGATTGCATCCGGCAGCGCCCCTCGAGCGACTGGCGCGCCAATCCCCCGACCTCCAGGTGGCCCTCACCAATGGCAAGCCCACCCTGGTGGAGTTCTATGCCGACTGGTGTGAAGCCTGCAGGTCGATGGCGCCCGCCATGGAAACGCTCGAATCCCAACGCCGCGGCCAACTGAATCTGGTGTTGCTGAATGTGGACAATCCCCGCTGGCAACCGGAACTGGACCGTTACGCGGTCAATGGCATCCCCCAGCTGGAGCTGTTTAACGCCAAGGGTGACAACGTGGGGCGCTCGATTGGGGCCCGCACCTCTGCCGAGCTGCAGGCCATCGGCCAAGCCTTGCTGGCCGATGCTCCGATCCCAGCCCTTCCAGGAGTTGGCAAGGTGAGTCAACTCGACGAAGATCCCCTGCAGAGCAGCCCATCAGCCAGCCTGAGCGCCAGCCAGGTTGGTCCCCGCAGCCACGGCTAATTCCCACCCCCTCGCACCATGGATTCCCGCTTCCGGGTGGCCCTGATTGCCGCCACTCCCAATCCCCAGCAATGCGTGTATGCCGGCATGCACCAGGACTACTCGGAGGGTTTTGTGGCAGCGGATGCCAGCGCCTGGCCCGATGAAACCAAGGCCGGCGAGATCTGCGTGAAACGTCTGCTTGCCGGGGAACGGGGCCATTACGGACCGCTAGAGCACGCCCAGATCGTGCTCAATGTGGGCTGGTTTCCCCACTCGGTGATGCAGCAGGCCCGCACCCACCGGGTTGGGGTGAGCTTTGATGTGCAATCGATGCGCTACACGGGCGATCGCATCTGCAAGGCCGCCAATGGCGAACTGGAGCTGGAAGAGGTGTTTTACCTCCGGCCCGAAGGGAGCTATAGCGATCGCCAGGGCAAAAAATATGCCTACACCGCCGAACAACGCGGCATCGATCTCGCCCTGTGCCAACAGGCGGCTGAGCGTTATCGCGACCTGCTAGAGGCCGGCTTTGCCGAGGAGCATGCCCGCGGCATCCTGCCCTTCGATTACCGCCAGCACTTTGTGGTGAGCTTCACCCTGCGGGCCTTTCTGCACTTCCTGGATCTGCGGGCCAAGCTCGACGCCCAGCAGGAGATTCGCGAGCTCTGCGATCTGATGTGGCCGCACCTTCAGGCCTGGACGCCGCAATTCGCCGAGTGGTACGAAAAAAGCCGACTGCACAAAGCCCGCTTGGCGCCTTAAACCTTCGCCAAGGTCACCCGTTCGGGCTGGTGCTGGTACTTACCGGCGCGATCTTTGTAGGTGGTCTCGCAGGGATCCCCCTCAAAAAACAGCAGCTGGCAAATGCCCTCATTGGCATAGATCCGGCAATCAGCCCCCGATGAATTACTGAATTCCAAGGTGAGATGGCCTTCCCAACTGGCCTCAGCCGGCGTGGTATTCACGATGATGCCAAGGCGGGCATAGGTGCTCTTGCCCAGGCAGATCACGGTGATATTGGGCGGCACCCTCATCTTCTCCAAGGCCACACCCAGGCCATAGGAATGGGCGGGCAGGATGAAATAGGCGCCGTCGTCGTCTTCATGGAGCGCTGCCGGCTCCAAATTGGCGGGATTGAAGCGCTTGGGATTCATGATCGTGCCCGGCACATGGCGGAAGATCAGGAATTCCTTGGCGGATAGGCGCAGGTCATAGCCGTAGGACGAGCAGCCAAAGCTCAACACCGGCGAAGCCCCGTTGTCGGGGTCGAGATGACGCACCAGCGTCGATTGAAACGGCTCGAGCATGCCTGCGGCAGCCTGCTCGTTGATCCAGCGGTCGTTTTTGAGCATCGGGAAAAGAGCTAGAGCCCGCGGCGCAGTTGGGTGACTTGATCCGCCAAGGCCATCAGGGCCGGCCCCATGGCGGGCCCGGTCAGAATGACATCGAGGTGGGCAGGACGGTGCTGCAGGGCATGGAGAACCTCATCGGGCTCCAGGTAGCCGAGCTCCACCGCCAAGCCCAATTCATCGAGCACCATCAAATCCACGGCACCACTCACCAGCTGGTCCCGGCTGAAGGCCCACACCTGGCGCACGGCTTCCCTGGCTTCGGCGCTCTGCTCAGCAGCCTGCTCCGCCAAACAGGCCGGCACGGCGGGCCGCAACCATTGCAGCCGGCCGCAAAGCCAGAGGCTGCGCTCCAGCCCCTGGTCGACGCCGCCCTTGAGCAACTGGGTGATCAACACCCGACTGCCCAAGCCCGCAGTGCGCAGCGCCTGGCTCAACACCGAACCAAAACTGCCGCGAAAGGAGGCGGTATGGATCTGGAGCAAACCCTCGGGCTGGGGCACCAACCGCAAGGGGGGCCTGTGGGCGGTGCCGGCCACCACCTCCAGGCGCTGCCCATGGCGCGGGGCTGGAGGCCCTGGGTGGGAGGTGAGATGGGGCGTAGCTGATGGGCTGGCAGTCATCAACACCCCGAGGTCGAAGGCAAACGGCAAAAATGCAAAGACGGCAACGCCTACCAGCGCGCCGACCGCAGAACCCGAATGTAGCGGGATCGGAGCGTTTCACAAGCAACAGACACTACCAATAGTGGAAGCATCTGTACTACTGCCCCCCGGCCAGCCTGAGCCGGGCGGCTAAAACGTGTGGATTGCTACATAGGCA
>JBEDHM010000105.1:0-3386 GCA_041174105.1 Cyanobacteriota bacterium
GCGACTGTTGGGCTCCGGCTGGGACCAAGGTCTGCGGCAGCAGGGGCAGCAAGACCGTCAAGGCGACGGCTACGCGCCTGACTGGACTTCCCTGGCTACCGATGTCCATCGTGGCTGCAACGCTCGCACCTCATTGCTAGCCACAGCTGCTACAGACAACAACTGGGATGGGCCATGAGTTCATGGGCCACGTCATAAGGCGTGTCGAATGGATTCAGCCACGTGGAGCAGTGCAAACTCTCCTGATCAGGTGTGCTGGATTGTCGGCAGCCCTCCAGCTGGAGACGACTGCCCAGCAACACCAACCGGAAGCTCCAGCGCTCGCGGGATTGGATCTCAAAGCTATTGGCCATGGCAAACAAGTCCTGAACGCAGCCATAACCGCAGCATTCCCCCACCACAACCAAACGCCAGCCGGTGGGAACGGTTTAAAAAGCGGCTGAGCTATGGAAGCCTGCCGCTACGGAGCCTTTGTTGCACAAAAGGTGACCGCCATGGTGAGCCGATCGACCGGCTCAGGCAGCTCACGGGGATCGAATGGCGCCGGCGACCGGCGTGCCACCGCCATCGCAGCCATCGGCTCAGGGCGCGAGCCGCCCTCAAGCTGCACCTGCAGCGGGCGCACGCTGCGCAATCCAATCGCCTCGACCAGGGCCTGGGCCCGCTGAAGCGCATCGCGATAGGCCGCCTGCACCAGCACCCGGTTACTGGCGGCATCGCCGCTGCTGCCAGCCTGGGCATCCACCGGCGCCAGCCGCACCCCAGGCAGCCCGCCCACCTGGCTGATCAGAGGCTGCAACTGGGCCGGTGCCAGTTGGCCACTCAGCTGGGAACTGGCCTCAAACACGGCAGGTTTACCGGTCGGCACGTAGCCGTTCCAAACGCTGGGCGCGCCCACGCGCAGATCCTGCACCTGCAAACCTGCCAGAGCGCTCCGCACGGGATCGAGCCGCTCCTGCAGCAGGGCTAAAGCCGCCTTGGAGCTGGGGGCATCGGCCTGAACGGTCAGGGATACCCGCAGCTTGTCGATGCTGCGTTTGAGGCTGGCACTGCCGCGCGCCTCAAGCACCGTGCCCGAGCACGCCAACGCCAACTGCACCTCCGCCGCGAGGGCCCTTGGCGCTATCAAAACCTGGGACGCCAGCAGCGCAGACCCGGCAGCAGCCACCGCCAGCGGTCGGCAAGGCAAAGCCATCGGGTTCACAACCAACAACCCTCCCAGCTTGGCCAGCGCAGTCCAAAAGCGCAGGGGCCATGCTGGGCCGGCCGCTCCACCAGTCGCCCTAGCCGCTTCGATCGCCTTTTCGTCCACCCCGAGGGGATGGGCAGAGCAGGTGTTGAAGCAGGCTTTCTGGCCTGATGACAGGTGCTGTGAAAACCACATCTTTCGATTCATAAGGCAGCCCCCGAAGGCACCTAGTGCCCCAACCTGCCAACCAAAAAGGCACTCAAAGACAGCAGCAAAAGGGCCGCGCAGAAATACACCAGGCTGACACCATCGGTGATCGCAAGCCCCAGCATGGCCTTGAAAGCAAACACCAACAGGGCCACCACGAGCACCTTCACAAGCTTCTCTTTGAGGTCGTCGAGATTGTGCACATCAAGCACCCCCTTGAATCCACCCGATGAGCGCGCCGCATCCCTGGCGGGATCAATGGCAGAAACCAACAACTCATAGGTGCCGTAACTGAAAATCAACAACGCAATCCCGATCAAATAAAGATCAATACCACCCACAAATCCACCCAAAACCGCAGCGATAAAGCGGTTATCAGGCGGGCCACCATGCAGCATCAACTCCAGAGCATGCAGCGTCTCTTTGGTACCCAGAACAAACGTGGCAATACTGCTTAGTGCTGTCATCAACACCGGCAAGATGGCGACCAGCCTTAACTTCCACAACAGCGATTCGAAGTGAAATTCGATCCGACTCAAGAACCTTTTCGAAGCGCGAGGCGTTACAGCCATGGGTCCAAAAGCATGGGGTCAACGATGGATCAAACCCTACGCGACACCAAAACCCACGCCCAGACACCATGGACAGGCGAGCGAGGGATCAGGAGCCGGCAACGGCGGCGCTGAGTGATCCTTTGAGTTCGCCCTGGGCCGTTGCTAGGGCCCCGTCGAGGGCAGCGCCATCGCGGCCACCGGCCTGGGCCAGGTTGGGCCGGCCGCCGCCGCCGCCGCCACAGGCTTTGGCGACTCCACCGATGAACTTGCCGGCCTGCAGGCCAGCGGCGATCACAGCCTTGCCAAAGGCGGCCACCAGAATCACCTTGGCGAGGTCATTGGGATCGGGCAACCCACCCAGCACCACGGCGGCACCATCCCCCAGCTGGTCGGCCAAGCCCTGGGCAGCGCTTTGCAGCGCCCCTCCCTCCACCCCATCGAGGCGGGCCACCAACAGTTGGAAGGGTGCGCCGCCAGCAGAACCTTCCACCGCCTCAGCTTGCACAGCCAGGGCGGCCGATTTGGCCAGAGCCAGTTCCTGACGGGCCGCCGCCAGCGCCTTCGTGGTGGCCTTGAGCTCCTCGGCCAGCTGCGCCACCCGATCAACGATCTCTCCGGGCTGGGCCTTGAAGCGCTCGCCCAGTTGCTTCACCACCGCTTCGCGCTCGTTGAGGTAGGCGAGCACGGCCGATCCGGCCACGGCCTCGATGCGACGGATGCCAGCCGCCACTCCCGATTCGCCAATGATCTTGAACAGGCCAATTTCAGCGGTGTTGGCCACATGGGTGCCGCCGCAAAGCTCCATCGACACCCCCGGCACATCCACCACCCGCACCACATCGGCATATTTCTCGCCAAACATCGCCACGGCGCCGGCGGCCTTGGCCTGCTCAATCGCCATCTCCTGCACGTCGAGGGCATGGGCATCGTCGATCCAGCCATTGATCAGCGCCTCGATCTGATCCAGCTCGGCTGGCGTCACGGCGCGAGGGCAGTGGAAGTCGAAACGCAGGCGATCGAAATCCACCAGCGAACCGGCCTGGCCAATGCCCGGATCCACCACCTGCTTGAGCGCCGCCTGCAGCAGATGGGTGGCGGTGTGGTTGGCCTGGGCGCGGCGGCGGCAGGCCCGGTCCACCTGGGCGTTCACCAGATCACCCACCGCCAGGCGACCGCGCTCGATGCGGCCGCTGTGCACGAAGACGCTGCGGTTGCGTGAGACGCCGTCGATGGCGACGATCACACCCTCACCGCCGGCCCCCTCGCCCGACAGCACGCCGCGATCACCGATCTGGCCGCCGCCCTCGCCGTAGAAGGGGGTGACGTCGAGCACCAGCTGCACCACATCCCCGGCGGTGGCCGTCTCAGCGGGCTCCCCGTTCACCACCAGGGCCAGCACGCAGCTGGGGTGTTCCAGGGCCTCGTAGCCCTTGAAG
>JBEDHM010000106.1:0-3052 GCA_041174105.1 Cyanobacteriota bacterium
GGGCCAGGGGGCCGTTGCCGTGCGCTCCAGCGCCACAGCCGAAGACCTCCCAGAAGCCAGCTTTGCCGGCCAGCAAGACACCTTCTTGAACATCGAGGGTGAAACGGCGCTGCTGGACGCCTGCAAACGCTGCTTTGCCTCCCTGTTCACCAACCGGGCCATCACCTACCGCCAGCAGCATGGCTTTGGCCCACTGACGGTGGACCTCTCGATCGGCGTGCAACGGATGGTGCGATCGGATCTGGCCTGCGCCGGGGTGATGTTCAGCATCGACACCGAAACAGGGTTCACCGATGCCGTTCTGCTGACGGCGGCCTACGGATTCGGGGAAAACGTGGTGCAAGGCAGTGTCAATCCCGACGAACTGCTGATCCACAAACCCACCCTGGAGCAGGGTTTCGCCCCGATCATTTCCAAGCGTCTTGGGAGCAAGGTCTGGCGGCTCGTGCCCAGTCCCCCTGGCAGTCCCGAGGCCCAGGCGGGCAAGCCCCTACGCAACGAGCCGGTGGCCCTGCCTGATCAACGCCGCTTTGCCCTCAGCGACGACGAGGCCCTCAGCCTGGCGCGCTGGGCGATTCAGATCGAACGCCACTACAGCGAGCAGCGGGGCGTCGCCACGCCGATGGATCTGGAATGGGCCAAGGATGGCCTCACGGGGGAGTTGTTCATCCTCCAGGCCCGCCCGGAAACGGTGCAATCCCAGCGCCCCCGCCACCTGTTGCGGAGCTGGCAGCTGGATGCCCACCAACAACAGCCTCTGGTCAGCGGCCAGGCCATTGGTTCAGCCGTGAGCCATGGCCGGGCGCGAGTGCTGGCAAGCCCCAGCGAGATCGGTCAGTTTGAGCGCGGGGATGTGCTGGTCACCGGCCGCACCGACCCCGATTGGGAGCCCATCCTCAAACGGGCCAGTGGGGTGGTCACCGACCAAGGAGGCCGCACCTGCCATGCCGCGATCCTGGCCCGTGAACTCGGCATCACGGCGATCGTCGGCACCCTGAAGGGCAGCCAACGCATTGCCGACGGCCAGTCCATCACCGTGAGCTGCTGCGAGGGGGATCAGGGCCGGGTGTACCCAGGAACCATCCCGTTCCGCATCGTGGAGCAGGCGTTGGATCGGATCCCCCCTACCCGCACAAGGATGCTGCTCAATGTGGGCAATCCTGAAGAAGCCTTCCAGCTCGCAGCCCTGCCCTGCGATGGGGTGGGGTTGGCCCGGCTCGAATTCATCATTGCCAATCTCATTCGGATCCATCCCCTGGCGCTCCTGCATCCCAAGAGGGTGGTCGATCCCAAGCAGCGCGAAGCGATCGAGGCCCTCGTTGCGGGCTACGAGCAGCCCCGGGATTACTACGTCGATCGCCTGGCCCAAGGCATGGGCCGCATTGCCGCAGCGTTCTACCCAAAACCGGTGATCCTGCGCTTTTCCGATTTCAAGAGCAACGAATATGCCCAATTGCTGGGGGGAGGTGCCTTTGAACCCTGGGAGGAGAATCCGATGTTGGGCTGGCGGGGAGCCTCCCGCTATTGCTCCAAGGCCTTTGAGGCCGCCTTTGGCCTGGAATGTGAGGCCCTCAAGCGGGTGCGCGAGCGGATGGGCCTGGTGAATGCCATTGCCATGGTGCCGTTTTGCCGCACCCCCGAGGAAGCCGACCGGGTGCTGGAAGCCATGGCCCGCCATGGGCTGAGGCGCGGGGAAAAGGGCCTGAAGGTGTACGGGATGGTCGAGCTGCCCAGCAACGTGATCAACGCTGCGGCCTTTAGCCAGCGCTTTGATGGCTTTTCGATCGGCTCCAACGACCTCACCCAGCTGACCCTGGGGCTCGATCGCGACTCAGCCCTGGTGGCCGAGCTGTTCGACGAACAGGACCCCAGTGTCAAAACCCTGATCACCTGGGCGATCCAGGCGGCCCACCAGGCCGGGATCCCGATCGGCCTCTGCGGTCAGGCCGCCAGCGATCAACCGAGCTTCACCGCCTTCTTGGTGAACGGCGGCATTGATTCGATCAGCCTCAACCCGGATTCCCTGGTGCGAACACGCCTGGCCGTGGCTGCCATCGAAGCGGAGTTGCCTCCACCCCCTGCTGACCCCGGCTCTGCCACTGGTCCTGGCCCTGGCCCTGGCCCAGCCACTGCCAAAGCATCAGCGCATGGGCCATGAACCGCACGGCACTCAGCACAGCCAAGCCAACACACAGGGGGCAATGGGTCAACGACATGGGGCACCCTTGGCTTAGGCCATCACCCTGACAGGCCCCGGGGGGGATGGCGAGCTGCTGAAATAAAACGCGGCGCCCCCCCTGGAGATCCGCCGGTGTTGCGGCTTAGCGAACTGAAGCTGCCCCTCGACCACAGCGAGGCCGACCTGATTCGGGCGATCTGTAAGCGGCTCACGATCACACCGGAGCAGCTCAAGGGCCATCAGCTGGTGAAACGCAGTGTCGATGCCCGCAAGCGGCCGGCCATTTCCCTGGTGTACAGCCTCGATCTGGAGCTGGATCTCCCCGCCAAGGCGGAGGCCCAGTTGTTGGCCCGCTTCCGCGGTGACCCCCACCTCAAGGCAACCCCCGATACCCACTACCGCCTGGTCACCCAGGTGCCCGAGGAGGCCCGATCCTCAACCCAGCTGCCGCGACCGGTGGTGATTGGGGCGGGGCCCTGCGGCTATTTCGCAGCCCTGTTGCTGGCCCAAATGGGCTTCAACCCCCTCCTGCTCGAGCGCGGTAAGGCGATCAAAGAGCGCACCGCCGACACCTTTGGGTTCTGGAAAGGGCTCAGGCCCCTTAACCCGGAATCGAATGCCCAATTCGGGGAAGGGGGGGCAGGCACCTTTTCCGACGGCAAGCTCTACAGCCAGGTGAGTGAAGCCAAGGCCTTGGTGCGCAAGGTGCTTGAAGAATTGGTGGCCGCGGGTGCCAATCCCGAAATCCTCACCCTGCATCGGCCCCATATCGGCACCTTCAAACTCGCCACCGTGGTGCGGGGATTGCGGCAACAGATCGAGAAGCTCGGCGGCGAGGTGCGCTTTGAATCCCGCGTGGAGCTCCTCGAGCGC
>JBEDHM010000107.1:0-5741 GCA_041174105.1 Cyanobacteriota bacterium
GATGCCGGTGAGGGCCCGCAGGGGGCAACTCAAGCCAGGTAGGTGGGGCCAGCCGCCTTTGAGCCACAGATAGCCGGTGAGGCCTGCGGGCAGCAGGTATCCCGCGCGCTGGATTCGGGAAAGAAACCGGCTCAGCGGTCGACGGAGCCCATGATCACGTCGATCGATCCGAGGATCGCCATGATGTCGGCCACCTTGTGGCCCTTGAGGATGTGGGGGAGGATCTGCAGGTTGTTGGAATCGGCCGCGCGAATCTTGAAGCGCCAGGGGGTCACATCGTCGTTGCCCTGGATGAACACGCCGATCTCGCCCTTACCCGATTCCAGCCGGGTGTAGAGCTCCCCTGAGGGGATCTTGAAGGTGGGGGCCACTTTCTTGGCCACGTATTGGTAGTCGAAGCCAAACCACTCACTGCCCTTGCCTTCGGCCATCCGCCGCGCTTCCAGGTTTTCGGTGGGGCCGCCGGGAATCATCTGGGCGGCCTGGCGCACGATTTTGAGCGATTCGCGCATCTCCTGCACCCGCACCCGATAGCGGGCGAAGCAATCGCCTTCTTTCTCCCAGGCCACAGCCCAGTCGAAGTCGTCGTAGCACTCGTAATGGTCCACCTTGCGCAGGTCCCAGGGCAGGCCCGAGGCCCGCAACATTGGGCCCGACAGACTCCAATTGATGGCCTGTTCCTTGGTGATCGTGCCCAGCCCCTCAATCCGCCGGCGGAAGATCGGGTTGTCGGTGATCAGTTTTTCGTATTCATCGATCTTCGGGCCAAACCAATCACAGAAATCCAGGCACTTCTCCAGCCAGCCGTAGGGGAGATCGGCGGCCACACCCCCAATGCGGAAGTAGTTGTTGTTCACCATCCGCTGACCCGTGGCGGCTTCCCACAGGTCGTAGATCATTTCCCGCTCGCGGAAAATGTAGAAAAAGGGCGTCTGGGCGCCCACGTCGGCCAGGAAGGGACCAAGCCACAGCAGGTGGTTGGCGATGCGGTTGAGCTCCAGCATCAGCACCCGGATGTAGCTGGCGCGTTTGGGCACCGGCACATCGGCGAGCCGCTCCGGGGCATTCACCACGATCGCCTCATAGAACATGCCCGCCGCGTAATCCATGCGGCTCACGTAGGGCACGAACATCACATTCGTGCGGTTTTCGGCAATCTTTTCCATGCCGCGGTGGAGGTAGCCAATCACGGGCTCGCAATCCACCACGTCCTCGCCATCGAGGGTCACCACCAGCCGCAGCACCCCGTGCATGGAGGGGTGGTGGGGGCCGAAGTTGACCACCATCGGCTCCGTACGCGTCTCGAGCTGCGTCATGGGGCCTGGGCTGGCAAAGCAATGGGGAGATCTTAGGAAGGAACAGCCCATTGCTTTGTGCGCCCCTGTCAACGGCCTTTGATCACGTGCCTGTGTTGGCGGAGCAGGTGCTTGGCTCCTTTGCCGAGCTCTCCGCGTTGCTGGCCCAGCAGCCTGGCGGTGAGGGGGTGCTTGTGGATTGCACCTTGGGCGGCGGCGGCCACAGCGCGCTGTTGCTGGCGGCCCATCCCGGCCTGCGGCTGATCGGCCTGGACCAAGACCCCACGGCTCGTTCAGCGGCGGCCGAGCGTCTGGCGCCGTTTGGCGATCGGGTGCGCATTGTGGCCACCAATTTCGCCAACTACATCCCAGCTGAGCCGGTGGTGGCCGTTTTGGCCGATCTGGGGGTGAGCAGCCCCCAGCTGGATGTGGCGGGTCGGGGCTTCAGCTTCCGCGCCGATGGCCCGCTCGACATGCGCATGAACACCGAAACCGGTGAAACCGCGGCGGAGCTGATCGAACGCCTCGATGAAACCGCTTTGGCCGATTTGATTTACGCCTATGGCGAGGAGCGCCTGTCGCGGCGCATTGCCCGCCGGATCAAGGAGCAGGGGCCCTGGGGGGGCGCCGAGAAGGGCACCGCGGCCCTCGCCTACCTGGTGGCCGGTTGCTATCCCCCCAAGGCGCGGCGGGGGCGGATTCATCCGGCCACCCGCACCTTCCAGGCCCTGCGGATCGCCGTCAACGACGAGCTGGGTGTGTTGGATCAGCTGCTGGAGCAGGCCCCCGATTGGTTGGTGGGCGGCGGTCTGTTTGGCGTGATCAGCTTCCATTCCCTGGAGGATCGGCGCGTCAAAACCGCCTTCTCCACCGATGGGCGGCTGCAGCGGGTCACCCGCAAACCGCTGGTGGCCGATGGGGCGGAAGAGGCCGACAACCCCCGCAGCCGCAGCGCCAAATGGCGGGTTGCCCGGCGCCGTCTGCCGGAGCTCGGCCAGGACTAAACCCGCAGCTCCTGCACCGCCTCGGTGACGGCGTGGATGGCCTGCGCGATCTCGGCGGCTGTGGTGCCGCGCCCGAGGCCAAAGCGAATCGAGGCGGCGGCCTGCTGGCGCGATCGGCCCAGGGCGGCCAGCACATGGGAGGGGCTCCCCTGGCTGCAGGCCGAGCCGCTGCTCACAGCGAGCTGGCGGCGCAGGCGCTGGTGCAGGGCGGTGCCGTCCACCCCATCCACCGTGATGTTGAGGTTGTGGGCCAGGCGGGCCTGCTGATCGCCATTGAGGGTGATGCCCCCCAGGGGCTCCAGGCCCTGCCACAGCTGATCCCGCAGGGCCTTCAGCCTTTGGGAGCGGGCGTCAAGGTCGGCCATGGCCTGCCCAACGGCGGCCCCCAGGCCCACCAGCAGGGGCACGGGCAGGGTGCCAGCGCGGAGGCCCTGTTCCTGCTGGCCGCCATGGAGTTGGGGGGCCAGCGGTAGCCCCGGCCGCACCACCAGGGCGCCCACCCCTTTGGGGCCATAGAGCTTGTGGCCACTGAGGCTGAGTAGATCGATCCCCACTTCAGGCATCGATAACGGGATGTGGCCCACCGCCTGGGCCCCGTCGCAGTGCAGCAGCACCCCGTGGGCCCGGCAGAGGCTGGCGATTGCAGCGAGGGGCTGGAGCACACCGATTTCGTTGTTGGCCGCCATCACCGACACCAGCAGCACATCCGGCCCCAGGGCGGCCTCCAGCTGCTGCAGGTTCACCAGTCCGTTGGCTTCCAGCGGCAGCAGGGTGAGGCCGAAGCCATGGCGTTTCAGATAGGCCAAAGGATCCAGCACGGCCCGGTGCTCGCTCACCAGGCTCACCAGGCGCCGGCGTTCCGGCTTGCCTGGGGTTCGGCCGCCGTGGATGAGGGCCATTTCCGCGATCCCCTTGAGGGCCAGGTTGTTGGCTTCGGTGGCACCGCTGGTGAAGATCACCATCTCCGGGCTGGCGCCTAGGCCTGCGGCCACCTGGGCCCGGGCCCGCTCCACGGCCGCGGCAGCTTCCAGGGCGGGCCGGTAGAGGCGGCTGGCGGGGTTGGCAAATTGCTCACTCCACCAGGGCGCCATGGCGCTCACCACCGCGGGATCACAGGGGGTGGTGGCGTGGTGGTCGAGGTAGGCGAGCATGGGTCCATGCTGACAACCCTGTCCAAGTCTTTGCAGACCCTCCTCCGCCGGCCGCGGCTGCGCGCTTGCGTTGGGGCCAGTGGGTTGCTGGCGGCGGCCCTGGTGCCCACGGGATGGCTGCCAGGGGTTCAGCCGCCGGTGTGGGCGGGAGGCTCGATCACGAGCGATCCGGCGGAGGTGCGGCCCCCAGGCCTGCTGGTGATTTGGCAACGGCCCGTGGCCTATGGCAACCACCTGATGGGGGTGTACGCCGTGAAGGCCGATGCCAATAACCCTGGGCTTTACCAGATCAAGGTTTGGGATGAAATGCCCAACGATGTGAGTGTGATCACCGAAACGATCCGGTGCAGCCCGGCGGCACCGATGCGGGTGACCAGTGATGGCAGCAACCTGATCCTGCGGGAGCTCAATCCTGGCGGCCCGATCCATCCGGGTAATCGGCTCAACCACCTGGTGTGGTGGGCCACCTGTTTCCCCCAGCAGGCGGGCAAGGATCCCGCCACGCTTGGGCCCTTGGCACGCCAGTTGGGCTATAGCGGCACCCTTCGGGAATCCGAGCAGATCGTGCCTGGACGCACCCGCTAACAGCATCCACACTGGCTGCCATGAACCCAGATTCCAGCGCCCCTGAGCAGGTCGGCGCCGCTGAGCAGCCCGACGCGCCTGCCACACCTGCCCCGCCCGCCCGGATCCTGCTCGTCGACGACGAACCCGGCCTGCGCACAGCCGTGAAGGCTTACCTCGAGGACGAGGGCTTTGCGGTGACCACCGCCAACGATGGCGAGGAGGGCTGGAACCAGGCCCAGGCCTTGCTGCCGGACGTGGTCATCACCGACGTGATGATGCCCCGCTGCGATGGCTACGGCTTGCTTAAGCGGCTCCGGGCCGATGAGCGGCTGGGGGGAACGCCCGTGATCTTCCTCACCGCCAAGGGGATGACCGCCGATCGGATCAGCGGTTTCCAGGCCGGCGCCGACGACTACATCCCCAAGCCCTTCGATCCGGATGAATTGGTGGCCCGCGTCCACAACGTGGTGCGCCGCCAGGAACGGCTGCTGGCGGAGGCGGCCCGCTTCGCCGATGCCGACATCGGCCAGATGGCCAAACAGATCACCGAAATCCGCTCTCTGCTGGCCACCGGCGGCAGCAAGGCCAGTGGGCCTGCGCCGGAACATGTGTTCACTCCCCGGGAAGCCTCGGTGCTGCAGCTGGTGGCTGAAGGAATGATGAACAAGGAGATCGCCCGCCGGCTCGAAACCTCCATCCGCAATGTGGAGAAGTACGTGAGCCGTCTGTTCATCAAAACCGGCACCGCCAGCCGCACCGAATTGGTGCGCTATGCCCTTGAGCACGGGCTTGTCGACTGAGGGTTGGCCTGCAGAGGGCTGGCTGCCGGCGGCCCTCAACCAGGGCCACATCTATCGCGATCGGATCCAAGACCAGCCCCAGGCCAGCCATGCCATTGCGGCGTTCTATGCCGCCCGCTATGTGCACTCTGATCTGGGGAGATGGCGGGAGCGGCTCGCCGCCGGTGAGATCTGGTGCAACGGCCAGCAGCTCTGGGCCGATGGGCCGCTTCAAGCCGGTGATCGGCTCGCCTGGCATCGGCCCCCCTGGCAGGAAGCGGCCGTGCCGGTGCTGCCAGGTCCCCTGTTCGATGACGGCGACCTGGTGGTGATCAACAAGCCTTCGGGCTTGCCGGTGTTGCCGGCCGGAGGCTTCCTGGAGCACACCCTGCTCCTGCAGCTGCAACAGCGTCACCACAACGATCCCCAAGGCATTCCCAGGCCCGTGCATCGGCTGGGGCGTTTCACCAGCGGCCTCTTGGTGTGTGCCCGCCAGCCCCAGAGCCGGGCGTGGCTGAGTGCCCAATTGCGGGAGAGCACCACCCGGGGGATGGACGCTGGCTCGCGTAGCTGCCGCAAGCTCTATCGGGCCCTGGTGGCATGCCCGGTCCCCGGTTCACCCCTGGCGGAGGCCGAGGCGACGCTTTTAAGGGGCGACACGCTGGCCCTCACCACCGCCATTGGCCGCCGGCCCCATCCGCGCCTGGGCCATCTGTGGTGTGCGGCGGCCCCAGGCGATTCAGGGGGCCTGGAAGCCTGCAGCTGGGTGCGCCTGCTGGAGCGCCGGGCCCAGGGCTGGTTGGTGGAGGTCACGATTGCCAGCGGCCGGCCCCACCAGATCCGCATCCACATGGCCGCCGCCGGCGCACCGCTGCTGGGGGATCCGCTCTACCTGCCGGGCGGCCTGGCCGCGGCCGACGCCCTGCCTGGCGATGGCGGTTACCA
>JBEDHM010000108.1:0-4106 GCA_041174105.1 Cyanobacteriota bacterium
GGACGGGCGGGGTGCTGGGCCAGCTGCTGGGCAACCGCCGCAATCGGCATCAGTTGGCCGGTGTTCCAGAGCAGGTGGGAGAGCACCACCAGCCGGGTGTGGGGGGTGAGGGCCGCCTCCAGCCGCGCCTGGATGGCCGCGGCGGCACTGGCTGCATCGCCCCGCAGGTCGGCCACGGCCACGCTGGCGATGCGGAGCCCATGGCGGCGGGCCAATTCCCGGCAGGCCGCCACCACGCCGGGGTGTTCGCAATCGCTGATCAGCAGCTCATCGCCAGCGCGCCACGGCAGGCCCCATAGGGGCAACACGCAGCCACTGGTCACGTTCTCGCTGAAAGCCACCCGGTGGCTGCCCACGCCAAACCAATGCCCCAGCCGTTGCCGCAACCTGCTGCTGGTGCGCTCCACCAATGGCCACACATCTCCGGTAAAGGGCCCGAGCTCCTGGATCTGGCCCCAACTGACGGTGATCGCCTCGAGCGACGGCGTGGGCAGCGGGCCCTGGCCTCCGTAGTTGAAGTAGCTCTTGTTGGCCAGGGCGGGGCAAAGGTCTCTCAGTGCCATGACGCGTTGGGTTCAATCATGACGCTCTGATTGCCTGCTTTGTTCATAACCAAGGGGATGACGTTGGTCTGGCTTTGATGCACGCTCAGCTGCGGCTGAGCGCCGTTTGCAGTAGCTCAGCCAGTTCCTCAAGTTCTTCGCGATCGAGAATCCAATCACCGTTTTGCACTTTGGTCACATGCTCGGATTGGAGCATCCAGCCATCCTCCAGTTGGCTGACCACGAAATGGGAGGAGTTGTATTGGCTCATGGGTTGTTGGGCGGGTGAGAGGCAGGCGGATCGCTGGGTGAAGGGACCGCGTTCCCTCCCCCTCTTTAGCCCGGATGCACGCTTCAGCCCGCGTTGCTTCGCCAGCATTGGTGGGTTGGCCGACCATGCCACCCTTGACCCACGTGCTCGCGTTTGGGGCCATGCCCAACTTGCCCCTGCTGGTGGCCACCACGGTGGTGCCCTTTGCGCTCAAGCTGCTCGGGGCCCTGGCCTTTTGGCTGGTGGGTGGCTGGTTGATTCAGCTGGCTGTGCGGGTGCTGCGCCAGGCCCTGCGCCACAGCCGCTTCGATGCCACGGTCGCGAGCTACCTGGTGAACATCGCGGCCGCCCTGCTGCGGGTGATGTTGGTGGTGGCCATCCTGGGCTTCTTCGGGATTCCCACCGCCAGCTTTGCGGCCCTCTTGGCTGGGGCGGGCGTGGCCATCGGTGCGGCCTGGAGCGGCATGCTGGGCAACTTCGCTGCCGGCGTCTTTTTGCAATTGTTTCGCCCCTTCAGCGTGGGCGATGTGATCTGCGCGGCGGGTATCACCGGCACCGTGCAGGAGATCGGCATGTTTGTGACATCGATCCTGGGCCCCGACCATGTGCACAACATCGTTCCCAATTCCAAGCTGTTTGGTGACACGATCCAGAATTTTTCATCCCATCCCTATCGCCGCGTTGAGATCACCGTTCAACTCGACCATGCGGCCGATGTGGATCAGGCAATTCGCCTGATCCGCCAGGGTCTGGAAGGAATCGATCACCAATACCCAGGCCTCACGCCGGAAGTGGCGGTGCTCGAAATCAATGCCCGGGGGCCGAAATTGGCGGTGCGTCCGTTGACGCCGACCAGCACCTATCACCAGGTGGTGTGTGATACGAATCGGATGTTGGCCCAGGTGCTCAGCGCCCATGCCATTCCCGTGCCCCGTTTGCCGGTGGCCTTGCAGGAAGGGCCCTAGAGAACTTGGCCCACCATCACCGCAGCGACCGCTGAAAACAAGGTGATGCCCAAAGCCGTGAGGGGGTTTTGCCCTTGGGCTACGGCCACCGTGGTGACCACGCCAGCCCCGAGACAGGCCACGGCCAATTGGGTGGCGATCTCCTGGCGCGAACGGGGGCTGGGGCTCGGAGTCACGGCAGAACCGGCGGCATCACGCGACCGTAAGGGCGTTCGATCGGCCGCTTGTTGCCGAAAAGCCGTGTTGTTACGTGGCGTCGGAGTTTGTTACTCCCCGCAATCTGCTGGCTGGGCGGGCCCGGCCGCTGCTGGCCCATTGCTGCAGGGCCTGGAGTTGCTCCTTAGCCGTGCGCGAGAGGGGCACCAGCTGGGAGGCTGCGGCGATCAGATCGGCCTCTCCCACATCCCGTCCTTCCCCGAAGGCCAGGTGCATCGCTTCAATCACGGTTTGCTCCAGTTCGGCCCCTGAAAAACCGGCGGTGCGATCGGCCAGAACCGTGAGCGGGATCGTGTGCTGCGGCCGGCGCCGGCGCAGCTGCAAATCCAGAATCGCCCGGCGCTCCTCGCTGCTGGGTAAATCCAGCAGGAAGATCTCATCGAAGCGGCCCTTGCGCAGCAGTTCGGCGGGCAATTTTTCCACCCCATTGGCGGTGGCCACCACGAACACGGCGCTGGTTTTCTCGGCCATCCAGGTGAGCAGGCTGGCCAGCACCCGTTGGCTGGTGCCGCCATCGCTGCGGGGGTCACCGCCAAAGCCCTTGTCGATTTCGTCGATCCAGAGCACGCAAGGGGCCATGGCTTCCGCCCGTTGGATCATGTCGCGGGTCCGCGCCTCCGAGGCCCCCACCAGGCCGGCAAACAGGCGCCCCACATCCAGCCGCAGCAGCGGCATGGCCCAGCTGTGGGCAATGGCTTTGGCCGTCAGGGATTTGCCCGTGCCCTGGGGGCCCACCAGCAGCACACCCCGCGGCAGGGGCAAGCCATAGCGAGCGGCCTCTTCGCTGAAGGCCCGATGCCGCTGTTCAAGCCAGAGCTTCAGATCTTCGAGGCCGCCGATGTCGGCCGGGGTGGCTTCCGTGGGGCAGTACTCCAGCAGCTCGCTTTTGGCGATGGCCTGGCGTTTTTCTTCGAGCACATCGGCCAGGTCGTCGACACCCAATTGGCCGCGGCGGGCCAGCGCCCGGGCCGCGATCTGCCGCACCCGTTGCTCACTGAGGCCATGGCAGGCGGCGGTGAGTTGCTCCAGCACGCCGGGATCGAGGGGCTGGCCACTGGCGGCGGCAATCGTTCCCAGCAGTTGGCCAATCGCTTCGCTGTCGGGCAAGGGCAGCTCCAGCACCGTGATGCTGTCTTCCAGCTCCCGCGGCAGTTGCCACTCCGGGGCCGTCATCACCACGGTGCGGGGCACCTGGCGCAATTGGCTGGCCAGGTTGCGTAGCCGCCGGCAGATGCCGGCGTCATCGCAGTAGCGATGGAAATCCCGCAGCAGCAGGATGGCTCCCTGCTCCTTGGCAAGGCCATCGAGGCAACCCAGGGCCGCCATCGGATTGCGAGCCGCTTCCCCCTGCCGATTGGGAACACCACTGAGGCCCTCTACAAAATCCCAGCGCAGCAAGGAGCGTCCCCCCAGGCGCAGGGCAGCGGCCTCGAGCAACGCTTCCACCCGCCCCTCTTCGAGGCTGCGGATCCAGAGGATCGGTGTGCGCGAGCGAATCAGCAGATCGAGTTGATCAGCCCAGGCCTGGCTCATGGCGCGCCTTTGCTCACAGCCCGATTCGGCCCAAGGCCGCCCAGCGGGGATCGCCGCCTCCGCCTTGGCTGCTCCAGCGGTCCGGTCCTGGGCAGTCGCTGCCGCAATGGTTCACCAGGGGCCATTGCAGGCTCAGTTGTTCAAACACCCAGCGCTCGGGATCAAAACTGCCGCGGGGATCGAGCGTTTCATAGACGGCTCCATCGCCGCAGGCCTCCTCAAGGCTCACCCCATCAAGGTCATGCAAGGCAGGGTCATCGGCCGGTGCTTCCCCCAATCCGATCAACTCCTCAGCCTCCATCGCGAGGGCATGGTTGAACGGCTGGAGGCAGCGATCGCAGCACAGGCTCACCGAGGTTTCGGCGTGGCCTTTCACGGCCAGCACCGAGCCTTGGTGGTGCACCTGCACATGGCCCCGCACGGGGGTGAGGGCGTTGAGCCCGTCAATGGGCTGATCCACTTGCCAGTCCTTGCCCGCCTCGAGGTGCTTGAGGTCCGCGATGGAGATGGGACGTAGCAGATCCGCCATGGCGCAGCAGAAAGGAGGGCTGGGGCTACTTTTTGCCCTTCGGCTCAAAC
>JBEDHM010000109.1:0-3022 GCA_041174105.1 Cyanobacteriota bacterium
GCCCAGTGGATGTCCTGCAGGCAGCCCTCGCGATCGCTGGGGGGCTGCAGATCCAGCAGCGCCTTCATCCTCTGGTTCCACTGCTGCGGCAGCTCCAGCACCGGCAGGTCGCCCTCCAGCAGCGCCAGCTCCAGTTCAAAGCGCAGCACGATGTGCAGGCCGTAGCTCAGTTCATCGGCCTCCACGCGGATCAGGCCCGGTTGCAGCGGGTTGAGGGCCCGCCAGAAGCCGAAGCCGCCGCCCCAGGCATCGCGGCCCAGGCCGGCGCAGAAGCGGCCATGCCAGCGCTCGGCGAAGGCGCGGCCCCGGGCCACCCGGCACTCCCAGAACAGCGACTGCGACTCATGGACCCCCATCGAGGTGGCCTCCCCCAGGGGCCAGGGGAAATAGTGATCCCCCGAGCGGGGTAGCCCCTGTTCGTAGAGGGAATGGCCCCACTCGTGGGCGGTGGCCAGAAAGGCGGACAGGGGTTGGTGCGGTACCACCCGGGTGGTGATGCGGAAATCCTGGGGGCCCACGTTGCAGGAAAAGGGGTGGGCCGAGCGCGAACGCTGGCAGTGGCGCGCGTCGTAGCCCCAGCTCTCGAGCAGCTCAGCGCAGAGTTGCTCCTGCAGGGCCTCGCTGAGTTCGGGTGTCGTAGCTGGCATGGGGCCGTGCGCGGCCACCTGCTCCAGCAGCGCCGGTAGTTCCGCCACCAGGGGGCCAAACAGCTCCCCCAACCGGGCCTTGCTCGCATCGGGCTCAAACGGCTGGGCCAGGATTTCCCAGGGGCTGCGCGCCACCGGCTCAGCGGCCGCCAGCTGGCTGGCCTGCTGGCGGCGCAGGGAGATCAGCTCCTCAAGGGCAGGCGCGAAGGCGGAGAAGTCGTTGCGGGCGCGGGCGTCCTGCCAGACCGCATTGCCGTTCGACTGGGCTTGGGCCAGGGCCTTGACCAAGGCAGGATCCAAGCACCGCTGCCGCTCCAGCTCCAGTCTCAGTAGCTCAAGGTTGCGCCGCTGTTCCAGCGGCGCATCGGCCTCAAGCGCGGCCTCAGCCGCCGCCACCAGCTCGGCGTAATGATCACTGCTCTGGCGCCCATGCAATTGGCTGGCCAGGAGCGCCAGCTGTTCACCCCGCCAGGCGGCGCCAGCGGGCGGCATCACCGTGTTCTGGTCGTAGTAGAGGGCGCTGCTGATCGATCCGAGCAGCTGGGTGGTGTGCAGGTGGGCCCTGAGCTGCTCGAAGGCCTTGGCGATCACGGGCAAGCAGCGCGGGTAGGTTTGCCCCACCACTTTGGCGGGCCTGGTGATGCTTCCTGTTGTGCTGGGGATGGCCGCACCGGTGGAGGGGTTGGCCCGGGCCATCCAGCTGTCGCTGGCGCCGGTGTTTTTGTTGGCGGGTTTGGCCGGGCTGCTGAATGTGCTCAGCAACCGCCTCAATCGGCTGGTGGATCGGGCCCGCTGGATGCAGGAGCAGTCCCGCGATCAAAACCATGACGACAGCCGGCAGGACCGGTTCGAACTGCACACCCACAAGCGGCGCATGGCCTTGGTCATGGGGGCGATTGTGTCGGCCACGGTCACGATTGTGTTGGTGGCGCTGGTGGTGGCGATTGTGTTTGTGAGCGCCGTTACCGCCATCGATCTGACTTTGATCGTGGTGCCGCTGTTTGTGCTGGCGATGGGGTGTCTGATGGCCTCGTCGCTGTTGTTTTTGCGCGAGACCCAGCTGGCAGCAGCCCAATTGCGGCGCCGCTTCTAGGGGCTATTTCTTGCTGCAGTAGCCGCCTCCCACGTTCATCCAACCCGAGGGGCAGGCCTGGCCATTGGTGGGCCTCAAGGTGTAGTAAGCCAGCCCCAAGGTGCTGCACTTGCCATTGAGGGTGTCCACATAACCCAGGGGACAAATGGTGCTGATCTTGGGCACCACGCGCTGGGCCAGGGCAGCTGGGCTGAGCAGGGCAGCGCCGAAACCAATGCCGAGCCCCGCGGCGGCAAGACCAGCGGCCGCAGGAGCGCTGCCACGGAGATTCGCTGGATTGAGGGATCTGGCAGCTCGCAGCAGAGGGGAGATCAGGCAACGCATGGCTGGCTTGCGATCAAACGCTGATGGCGATGCTAGGCAGAGTGCAGCCCTCCGCTGCCCTTCGCCGCTGGCCATGCTTCGCCAGAGTTTGCAAACCCTGAGCCTGGCCACCCAGGGCGAAGGCTTCACCAACATCACGCCCCAGCTCAACGCCGCGATCAGCGCCAGTGGGCTGGCCCTGGGCACCGCCACGCTGGTGTGTCTGCACACCTCGTGCAGCCTTACGGTGAATGAAAACGCGGATCCCCGGGTGCTAGTGGATCTGGCCGCCTATCTGCGGGCCCTGGTGCCCGAGGAGGGGGTGCGGCCGATCAGTGGGGAGGGCTCCAGGTATGCCTATCGCCACGACGATGAAGGCCCCGACGACATGCCGGCCCATATCCGCACTGCCCTGACGGCCACCAGCCTCAACCTCAGTTTTCAGCAGGGCCTTTTGCTTTTGGGCACCTGGCAGGCGGTGTACCTGTGGGAGCACCGGGCCCAACCGCATCGCCGCCAGCTCAGTCTCCATTTGGTGGGCGCATGAGCCCCTTCACCGTGGTGGTGTCCCTGGAGGGGCAATGGCGTTTGGATGACCAACCCGTGCTGCACCAGGCAGCGGCGTTGGCCCGGGGCCATCACGGCGGGCAGTTGGTGCTGTTGGCGGCCAGGCCCGAGACCCAGCGCCTGCGGGGCCCCCACCAAAGGCGGCTGGAAGCCCAGGCCCTTGGCGCTTTGGCTGATCAGACGGCGGCCCTGGGGATTCCGCTGTTGTGTTTCCCGCAGCACTCCACGGCTGCGGCCCTTGCGCTGGTGGCTCCCAAGCTGGAGCCAGATGGGGTTCTGGTGGGCGAACCCAGTCGGCTGTTTGGCACTTGGCCCGTGGCCAAAGAGCCCTTCCCCAGGGTGTTTGCCGACTTCCGCCGGCTGATCGAGCGCGAGCCGGAGCAGCCTGTGCCCGTGCCCGACCTCTGGGGCG
>JBEDHM010000110.1:0-2868 GCA_041174105.1 Cyanobacteriota bacterium
GCCGCAGGGTTTTAGCCAAGTCGTCCTTGAGATCCACCGCCCCCGGGAAACCCTCGTAACGCATCAACAGGCGGGCCGCATCCACCAGGTGGTCGTCGGCTGGGCTCTCCACGGCCAACAGGCGATCAACCGTATCCCGATCGGTGTCGTAGAGGGGATGGGTCTGTTCTTGCAAAGGCCCTTTAGCGGCAGAGTTCGCCGCCCCAGGATCGGCCATGGCTGGCACCTGCGGAACGGCAGCAGGCCAATCATGAATGGAGCAGGGCCGCCCTGGGCCCTTCAGACAACGGCCAAGCAGAAAGGGTGCTCCCTAGGTTGGCCAGCACTTGGAACCATCACAGCGTGGGTGCCTTGCGGACCGATCTGATCTGGCGCTACCTACGGCCCCACAAAAAAGCCGTGTTGCTGGGGGCCCTGGCCCTGGTGGTGGTGAATGTGCTCAGCGTGGCCATTCCGCTCCAGGTGCGGCAGGTGATCGACGACCTGCACAACGGCTTTGCCCTCAGCAGCCTGCTCCATCAGGCGGCTCTGATCCTGGTGCTGGCCACGGTGATGGGGGCTGTGCGACTGCTGTCCCGTCAGCTCGTGTTCGGCGTGGGTCGCCAGGTGGAAGCCGACCTGAAGCAAAAGATTTTTGATCACATGCTCCGGCAGGAACCGGGCTGGGTGCAGACCACCGGCAGCGGTGAAGTGATCAGCCGGGCCACCAGTGATGTGGAAAACGTGCGGCGCCTGCTTGGTTTCGCCGTGCTCAGCCTCACCAACACGGCCCTGGCCTACGCCCTCACCCTGCCGGCCATGCTGGCGATCGATCCCTGGTTGAGCCTGGCGGCGGTGGGCCTCTACCCCCTGATGTTGGTGGTGGTGAGCTTGTTTGGCGGGCGGATGATGCGCCAGCAACGGCGCCAACAGGAGGCCCTGGCTTCGCTGAGCGACCTGATCCAGGAAGACCTCTCGGGGATCAGCGCGATCAAGATTTACGGCCAGGAAGCCACCGAGCAATCGGCGTTTGCCGGTCGCAATCGCATCTACCGCGATACCGCCCTCAACCTGGCGCGCACCCGCAGCACCCTGTTTCCCCTTCTGGAGGGGATTTCCTCAATCAGCCTGCTGCTGCTTTTGGCCTTGGGCAGCGGGCAACTGGAATCCGGCCGGCTCAGCATCGGCGACATCGTGGCGCTGATCCTCTATGTGGAGCGACTGGTATTCCCCACGGCCCTGTTGGGCTTCACCCTCAACACCTTCCAAACCGGTCGGGTGAGTCTGGAGCGGGTGGAAGAGCTGCTCCGGCGCAAGCCCCTGATCGTGTCGCCTGCGGAGCCGCTCCAACCCAAGGGATTCGGCCGGGGTGCCCTGGAGGCCCGTGGCCTGTCGATTCAGTACCCCGGAGCCCCCAGGCCGGCCTTGGAAGACGTGAGTTTTTGCCTGCAGCCGGGCGAACTGGTGGCCGTGGTGGGACCCGTGGGCTGCGGCAAAACCACCTTGGCCAGGGCCCTGGGTCGCATGGTGGACGTGGCCCCAGGCCAGCTCTGGCTCGACGGCGACGACATCACCAGCCTGGCCCTGGGTGACCTGCGTCAGCGGGTGGGTCTGGTGCCCCAGGAGGGCTTTCTGTTTACGGCGTCGTTGGCCGACAACCTGCGCTACGGCGAGCCGGATGCCAGCTTGGCCGCGGTGCAACAGGCGGCCCAGCAAGCCCGGCTCGAAGGCGATATCAAGGGTTTTCCCGACGGCTACGACACCCTGGTGGGCGAACGGGGAATCACCCTGAGCGGTGGCCAGCGCCAGCGCACTTCCCTGGGACGGGCCCTGCTGGTGAAGGCACCCCTGCTGGTGCTCGACGATGCCCTGGCCAGCGTGGACAACAACACAGCGGCCGAGATCCTGCGCAGCATTCGCGCCGAGAACAGCGGTCCCAACGGGGGGCGCACCGTGCTGATGATCAGCCACCAGCTGTCGGCGGCGGCCGCCTGTGATCGGGTACTGGTGCTCGACGACGGGCGCTTGGTGCAACAGGGCCCCCACGCTGCGCTTCTGGAGCAAGGCGGCACCTACCGGCGCCTGTGGGAGCGGGAACAGGCCAGCGAACAGCTGCAGGCAACGCGCTAGGGCCCAATGCCAGACGACGGTTTGACTGCCTAGGCTCGGGCCCCATCCATCGCCGCTGCCGTGTTCGGGTTGTTTCAGCAGGGAGAGCGCCAGCCGGCCCCACACCAGGAGACCCCCACCCTCCATGTGGTGTTGGGCACCCCCATTCAGGCAGCACCAGCTGCCGGCCAACAGGAGGCCCTGTTTGGTTGCGGCTGCTTCTGGGGGGCCGAAAAGGGCTTTTGGCGGCTGCCTGGTGTTGTCACCACAGCCGTGGGCTATGCCGGCGGCAAGCTGGCCAACCCCAGCTACGAGCAGGTGTGTTCAGGGCGAACGGGCCACGGCGAAGTGGTGCGCGTTGTGTGGGACACCACTGCTGTGGATTTCAGCGATCTGCTCAAACTGTTTTGGGAGTGCCACGACCCCACCCAGGGGAATCGCCAGGGCAACGATGTGGGCAGCCAATACCGCTCGATGATCGTGGTCAACAGCCCCGAACTCCTGGAGCAGGCAAAGGCCAGCGCCGAGGCCTATCAGGCGTTGCTCACGGAAGCCGGTTTTGGCCCGATCACCACGGAGATCACCACCGAGCAGCCCCTCACCTTCGCTGAGACCTATCACCAGCAATACCTGGCCAAGCCGGGAAGTCGGCCCTACTGCTCTGCCCAACCCAGCGGCCAACGCCTGGGAGCGTTCCCCGGCGCCCACTACAAGCTCGATCCCAGGGTCTGGGAGCACTACGACTGGTCGGTGTCGCACTGTGTGCTGCGGGGCGACAAC
>JBEDHM010000111.1:0-2791 GCA_041174105.1 Cyanobacteriota bacterium
ACTGGCACAAGCCCAGGTCGACTCCCTGTTTGCCCATTGCAGCGACGATCAGCTGATGTTGCTGGGCGTCCCCGAGGCCTTACTGCCCGCCGTGCGGGCCGTCAGCAGTGAGGAAGCTCTCACGCGTCTAATCGAGTGGGTACCCCAGGACTGCGTTGATGGCCTGATCCTTCTGGCTGATGGCAAACCGATTGAGGTGGTGATCGAGGAGCTGGAGCGGCAGCGCCCCGCCGCGATCGATCCCAGCGATGTGGCGGCGGCATTGGAGACGCCCGAGAGCAAGGCCGAGTTCCTGGTGATCACCGACGACGACGTGCTCGAGGCGATGCTTTCGGCACCGCTAGAGCGCTGGCGCGTGTTTCTCCACCCCAGCCAGCGTCGTCTGGTCGAACGCCAGTGGAGTGGAGCGGTGCGGGTACTGGGC
The DNA here is from genome assembly GCA_041174105.1 of Cyanobacteriota bacterium. Classification (GTDB taxonomy): domain Bacteria; phylum Cyanobacteriota; class Cyanobacteriia; order PCC-6307; family Cyanobiaceae; genus Cyanobium_A. Next base: position 425 of record JBEDHM010000111.1, read on the forward strand.
GGAGCCGGCACCGGCAAGACCGTGGTGGCCATGCACCGGGCCCGCTGGCTGGCCAACGAGATGATCAAAGCCAGCGCCCCCGGTCGGGTGCTGTTCACCACCTTCACTCGCAACCTGGCGACCGACATCCGCGCCAACCTCACCAAGATTTGTAGCCCCGAGGAACTGCAGCGGATCGAGGTGATTCACCTGGATGGCTGGGTGATGCAGTTCCTCAAGGCTCAGGGCCTGCAGGTGCGGGTGTTCAACGAAGAAGCTCGCGACAGCTGCTGGAGCCTGGCCATGGATGTGGCTGAAACATCCCTCGGCTTTGATAAGCGCTTCTACCAAGAGGAGTGGAAAGACGTGGTGCTCGCCCAGGGCTGCCGCAGCCGAGACGAGTATCTGATGGCCCGCCGGGTCGGACGCGGCACCCGCCTTAGCCGCCCGCAACGCGCCCAGATCTGGCCGGTGTTTGATGCGGTGCGTGCTGAATTCCGCCAGCGGGGGTTATGGGAGCCCGAGGAGGCCAAACAGATCGCCGCCGACCTCATCCACAAGTCGGCTTGCTCTCCGCTTTATACGGCCGTGGTGGTGGATGAGGCCCAGGATCTGGATGTGGCGTCCTTCTCGTTGCTGCGGGCCCTTGTTGGTGAGCCCCGCGCCAATGATCTGTTCATCGTCGGTGATCCCCACCAACGCATCTATGGCAAGCCCGTGGTGCTCAGCCGCTGCGGCATCGACATCCGAGGCCGGGCCCGCAAGCTGCGCATCAACTACCGCACCACCGAGGAAACACGCGCCTGGGCCACCGCCGTCCTCCACGGCCTTGACTTCGATGATCTCGATGGGGGCAGTGATCCCGCCAGCGACTACCGCTCCCTTCTCCATGGTGACCGTCCCTTGGTGCAGGGCTTCGAGGATCCCGGCGAGGAGCAGCATTTCCTGGTGAGCACCCTGCGGCAGCTGCGCGACGAACAGCAGTCCCTCGCCTCCACCTGCGTGGCCGCCCGCACCAACAAGGCCATCGAGAAACTCGAAGCCCTGCTCAAGGGCGAGGGTTTCGCCATCCGGGTAATCAACGCAGAGGAGTCCGACGACCCCAGCGATCCAGCCCTGCGACTCGCCACCATGCACCGGGTCAAGGGTCTGGAATTTGACCAGGTCTTTCTGCCTGGACTGGATGCCTCCCAGATGCCGCTGCAGATTGAAGTCAACAAACGGCCCGATGCACTCTCCAGAGACTTGTTCGAGCAGCAGGAACGCTCCTTGTTGCATGTGGCAGCCACGCGGGCCAAGAAGCGGGTGGTTGTTAGCTACAGCGGCAAGGCGTCACCCTTCATCGTTCAATCCTGATGGATTGATCACATCTGATCAGCTCAGATCCAGCACAGTCCAGGTGGTTGTGCAGACCGGGCCGCAAGCGATGCCACAGGTAGTGATCTCGAAAGCCACGCAGCCAGGTAAATCAACACCTTCAAGAAACGCCGAGATATCGGGCCACTCGTCGATTGATTCCTGCTTCTGCTTGTGCTGCGCCCATGCTTGCTCCAGTGGAGGTGTGATGAACATGGGCTCAGTGGTGTCAGCGTCTACCCAGATTCCACGCACGCTTTTGGCTTTGGGCTCGCCGCTCTCTTGGAACACGGGCTCACCCGTTGCCGGACAGAAGAATTGCCAATCGTTGCGCTCGAGGCGAATGACTTGCATCGATGTTGCTGATCTCTGCAATGACTATTTCACGAGATCCCCTGAAGTGGAGCTGTTCTCGTGCGAACAACAAGCCTCTTGGCCTCTTGCTGTTTTTCGGCTAGATCCTCCTGCCACGCGCGCTGCAGATCAATGCGGGTGATCCGGTAGCCCAGTCGCCGTGCCGCCAGGATCAGCTCCTTGCGGGAGCGGCAGTGCTTAAGCGCCCGCTGCAGGGCGCTATCGGCCTCCACATCGGCCACAAAACGCTCCAGCTCTGACCAGCTCATGGGATGGAACCCCTGGGTCTCTCACCATGCCAAGGGCGTCTGGAGTGCGCCAGGTTCCGCAGATCACACTCCGCCAGACCCTGCGTCAGCACTGGGAAAACCGGCCGCCAGACCGGCCGGCGGGAGGCGCACCCTCCCGAGGTGGCTCAGATCACTGAGACCGTGGTGCCCTTTTGGCCCTGGAAATGCCGGGCCATCGCATGGGCATCTTCTGCAGGAATCAGGCGGAGCTTTTTCACGGGCTTACCGCGGCGACCGATGGGGGTGGTGATGCGCTCATGGCCATAGCCCTTGATGCCATCGGGATAGGTATGCAGGACCAGGAAGCGGATCTCGCAGCAGGGAGCGGTGGGGCGTGCCATGGAAGGGAAAGGCGTGGAACACCCCGACCGAGGCCCGCCTCTGCCGC
>JBEDHM010000112.1:0-2652 GCA_041174105.1 Cyanobacteriota bacterium
ATTTGGCAGAGCCAAGGTCGCTTGGGCGCGTCAGCACGTAGCCGACCATGGCGGTGAGGGCCAGGCCCACCACCACCAAACCTGCGATGGCTGCCGTGTAGTCGCTTTCCATCGGGGGTGAACGGCGAGCCGTAACGAAGTGTTAAGGCGACTGTAGTCCGTTGGCGCCCGTTGGGGCGCTCGCGGCAGGAGGTGGCATGGTGAGCGCACGTCCAGCCACTGTTGCTCCCCGTTTTCCCATGGCCAAGCCTTGTCTCGTTACCACCGCCTCGCTGTTGGCGATGGGCCTCGCTGTGGCATTCCCGGCGAGCCTGCGCGCCCAGAGCTTCAAAGACAACATGATCAACCAACGCTGCACCCAGGCGGCCACCGACGACTTCACCAAACTGGCCAAAACACCGCCAGCCGGTTTCATTCCCTTTACCTGCAGCTGCGTGGTGCAACAGGTCAACGCCCAAGTGCCGGTCGACCAGGCCAAGGCGAGCTGCAAAGCCCAGGCGATTGCCAAATTCGGGATGCCCTAAGCCGCTCGTCAGGGCAGTTGCTCCGATGATTGAGCCCCGTTCAGCTGCTGCTGCCGCCAGGCCCGCTTGGCCCAGTGCAGCGGCAGGCTCAGGGCGATCAGGGCCAGGGCCAGCAGGCTATTCGGCGTGTCCTTGAGTACGGCTCCTGCCAGGTAGCCAAAGGAACCCAGCCCCACCACCGCAGCGCCCAGCAATGTCCCTGGCACCAGGAACGGGCGGGGCAAGGCTGGCTCTTTCCAGCGCAACACCACCAGGCAGGTCATGCCCAGGAGATACAGCAGCACGTAAAGCAACGAAGCCACCCCCAGCAGCCGATCAAAGTCGGCCACCAGCACCAGCAACCCGCTGAGCAAGGTGGTGGCGGCCAGGGCGTTCACGGGGGTGCCGTTGGCGCCAGCCTGGTGAAAGAGAGGGAGGAAAAGCCCATCCCGGCTGAGGCCATAGAGGATCCGCGGGGCACACATGATCGAGGTGTTCACCAGCCCCAGGGAGCAGATCAACGCCAAAACCAGGATCACCTGGCCCCCGATGGGGCCCAGCAGGATCTCGGCGGCATTGGCCAAAGGCAGGCTCGAGCCTGCTAGTGCGCCCATGGGCAGCACGCGCAGCAGGGCGAGGTTCACCAGCAGCACCAGCACGATCACCACCAGGGTTCCGCCAATCAGGGAGCGGGGTAGGTCGCGCTCTGGTTCGCTGAATTCCTCGGCGAAGTAGATCGGGCTTTGCCAGCCGTCGTAGGTGGTGATCACGGCCTGCAGGGCCAGTACCGCCGCCAGGGCCAATGCGGCGAATCCCTCAAATGGTTTGGATCCAGCCCACCAGGCCCCGACATCGCCGCCGCTGGCGCCGTGGGCTGGGGCCAAGAGAAAGCATGCGGCGATCAGGGCCACAAAGGCCAGGGCTTTCACCAGGCTCAGGAGCTGTTGGCTGAGGCTGCCCGCCTGGAGGCCCGCCAATTGGATCAAGCCAAACACCAGCAGCACCACAAGGGCGATGGCTGAGCTGCTGAGGGTGATCGCGGGAAACAAGCTGTGGGTGTAGTCGGCAATTGTGACCGCCACCCAGGCCAAGCCGGCGCAGTGGCCCAGCCAATCAATCCAGCCAACGGCAAAGCCGGCCTGGTCCCCCAGGGCCCGCCGCGCATAGACAGTCCAGCCGCCGGTGGAAGGCAGGGCCGCCCCGAGTTCGGCTACGGCGATCGCCCCCATCAGCACATACAGCCCGCCCAGGGCCCAGGCGGCCATCACCAGTGGGGGAGTGCCGAGTTGGGCGGCGACCAGCCCTGGGGTGCGCAGAATGCCAGCCCCGATCGAGCCCCCCACGGCTCCGGCAAGGCCAAAACCAAGGCCCAAGATGGAGAGCAGCTGGGCTGCCCCCTTGGTCCGGCCTCCTTGGTCTGCGTTCATGGCATGCCGCTGGTGAGATGGCGCTGGAGGGGGCTGATGAATGAGTGAGATTGCTGATTGATCAGGTGGTTGATCCGGATCACAGTGAGCTCACCAAACCGGAGGCGCCCGATGGACGACACGCCACCCAATCAGAGCCGTTAGAACGCTGACTTCAGGCCCCTGCTCCAACAGTCTCCACTGAATCTGTGGGCTTGTCGTCTGACGCGACACCAATACCGTGACACTGCCTGGGGCCCCATTGCCTGACGTGTCACCCCATCCTGTACGTCAAGTCAGTCGACACTCCAACCGCACCGCCCTAGGTGCCCCGTGAGTTCCTAGCCCGTCACCTGGATCCCTCGGCCCCAGGTGCCATGGTCAGCAGCTTCACTCTTGGATGAATTTCGGAATGTTGATGGACCAGCCGGTTCCGCTGTTGTGGGACCGGCTTTTTAACGGCCCATCAGCGGCTCGGTGACGACGACTTTCCACGGCCCGCCATCGCGCCAGCCCCCAGGCCCGGGTTGCACCAGTGCCAGGCGATCGCAACGGATCACGCCGCCCCCTTGGGAAGCCAGCTGGGGAGCCAGCACCTGCGCCAGGGCTCGCCGATCGATGCGGGCCCCAGGGGACCCTGGTGTGGGATCCGCATAGAGCAGGCTGAGGTGGAGGCCCACCGCTGGTGCATGGCAGTCCGGCAGTGCCTCCAGGGCTTCCTGGACCAGCGTTGCCTCCGGTGG
>JBEDHM010000113.1:0-3175 GCA_041174105.1 Cyanobacteriota bacterium
GGTTTGGTCCTATGGCCCTGGGGGGGGCAACGCGGCCCATGGTCAGTACCAGGGCCACCACCACCAGGCCTCCGGCGGCAACCTCTACGCCTATCCCTCCAAGCAGGTAGCCCTCGACAAGGCCAAGGAGCTGGGTTGCCAGGGGGTGCACCCGATGGGCACCTGGTGGATGCCCTGCGCGGAACACCCCGGCCAGTAGCGAGTTCCGCTCGATCAGCGCTGAAGCACCCAAGGGGCGGGCTGGCCCGCAGCCGCTCTGCAAAGGGGCGCGATTACAGCACAAGCCGGCCGCCGGTCGTGGGATGGGTGCTAGGATTTTTAAAATTCCTTAACAAAAGGCTTTCGTCGATGTTCACGCTTGAGAAGGCCACCCAGATTTTTCCTGACACCCTCTCGGCGGACGTTGTTCCCGCGATTACGGCGAGATTCCGGCTGTTGAGCGCCGAGGATCAACTGGCCCTGATTTGGTATGCCTACGTTGAGATGGGGAACTCCATCACGATTGCGGCTCCCGGAGCGGCCCGGATGCAATTCGCCGAGCCCGTGCTCAACCGGATCAAGGCGATGGGCTTCGCGGAGCAAAGCCAGGTGATGTGCGACCTGGCCAACAGCGCTGATACCGAAATCGGTCGCACCTATGCCTGTTGGTCGGTGAATATCAAGCTCGGCTTTTGGTACCAGCTCGGTGAATGGATGGCGGCCGGGATGGTGGCTCCCATTCCCGAGGGCTACCAGCTGTCGGCTAACGCAACATCGGTGTTGAATTCCGTCAAAGCCGTGGAGCAGGGCCAGCAGATCACCCTGCTGCGCAATTTTGTGGTGGACATGGGCTTTGATCCCGCCAAAGGTGACCTTCAGCGGGTGCAAGAGCCGATTGTGGCCCCCACGCCCGAAGAGCAGAGGAAGAAAGTGTTCATCGAAGGGGTGATCAATCCCACCGTGAATAGCTACATGGATCTTCTCAATGCCAACGACTTTGACAATCTGATCAAGCTGTTCCTGCCCGATGGCGCCCTCCAGGCTCCCTTCCAGAAGCCGATCGTTGGTACCGATGCCATCCTGCGCTTTTTCCGCGAAGATTGCCAAAATCTCCGCCTTCTGCCTGAAAGGGGCTTCTCTGAGCCCACCGAAGGCGATTACACCCAGATCAAGGTCACAGGCAAAGTGCAAACCCCCTGGTTTGGGGCTGGCATCGGCATGAATGTGGCCTGGCGCTTCCTGCTCAACCCAGAAGGCAAGATCTATTTCGTGGCGATTGATCTTCTGGCTTCCCCGGCCGAATTGCTCAAATTCGCCCGTTGATCGAGCCTTCTGGTAAGGCCCCCTTTCTGGCCGCAGGGATCGGCTTGGCTTGGCTGCTGAGCCTGATCCTCTGCCTTGCCCTCGACCTCAGCAGCATCCACCCAGCCCTGGTGGTGGCGGCTGTGTTGGTGCGCACCTTTCTGCAGACGGGCCTGTTCATCGTTGGCCACGACGCCATGCATCGGCTGGTGTGGCCGATGCGCCCCCGACTGAATCACCAGCTGGGGGCTCTGGCCTTGGGCCTCTATGGGGCCCTCCCCTATCAAACCTGCCTGCTGAACCACCACCGGCATCACCGAGCTCCCGGGAGCGATCGCGACCCCGATGGGCATGGGGACCACACCGATTCGCTCTTCAGCTGGTACCGGCGCTTCATGGCCGGTTACCTGTCCTGGCGTCAGATGGCGGGCTTGCTCAGTGGCTGGGGATTGCTGGCCTTCGCCGTTGGCGGCCAGTCGCCAACGGCCGCCATCACCCAGGTGCTGTTGTTTTGCACCCTGCCCCTGCTGCTGAGCTCATGGCAGTTGTTTTTGGTGGGCACCTATCTGCCCCATCGCCGCCAATCAACTCTGGCTTGTGCCCATCAGGTCGTCAGCCTGGATTGGCCGGTGTGGGTCTCATTGCTGGCCTGTTATCACTTCGGCTACCACCGGGAGCACCATCAGTCTCCCGAGCTGTGTTGGTTTCAGCTGCCGATGGCCCATGGCAACCAACAACGACGACCACTCGCACCCTTGATTTTTGCGCGGTAGCCTCGCTCCTATGGATACGAATCTTTCTGGTTGGAGTGAGCCCGAGCAGGCCATTGCCAAGACGGCGTTTGACAGGGCCTATGCCCGTGCCATCGATGGTCTGATTGCAGCTGTTCGCACCCAGGTGGAGGGGCTTCAAACGGCTGAGACCGTGTGGGAGTTACACGACTTTCTCAGTATCCAGCGCCATGTGATTGAGGGTCGTTTTGATTTCCGCTCCGAGGGAATTTTGTTTGTGTTTGCCAGTTTGGTGAAGGATGGATTGCTGCAACTCGATGAATTGCAGGGCCTCGATCAAGACAAACTGGGCAAAGTCAAAGCGATGGCCCTGTTCTGAGTTGCGCCGGTATCGCGGGAAGAGATTGGCTGCTCAACCACGACAACCCCACCAGGGCGGCTGAACACCACAGGCAGGCCTGCATCCCGCCTGCCAGGTACACCCAGCCTGAAAGCAGGGTTCCCAACAGCCGGCCGGCAGCGTTGGCCATGTAATAGAAGCCCACATTGAGGCTCACGGATTCAACGTCGGTGTAGGCGAGCACCAGGTAGCTGTGGATCGAGGAGGTCATCGCAAACACCACGCCAAAAACCGCTAAGCCCACCACCACGGCCACACCGGGTTGGCCCACCTCGCGCCAGAGCGCTACCGCGATCAAGGCCGGAATGGCCGTGAGCAGACCGCTCCAGAACTGCACAGCGGAGGGGCCCGGAGGCCTGGTGCGGCCCCAGCCGCGGCGCAGGCTCGGCGCTGCCCCCTGCACGATGCCGTAGCCGATCACCCACAGCCCCAGAAAGCCCCCTACTTCCCAGAAGCGCCAGCCCAGAGCGGACTCCAGAAACACCGGCAGGGCGACCACAAACCACACGTCGCGGGCACCGAACAGGAAAAAGCGGGCCAGCGATAGAACGTTGATGCCGGTGCTCTTGGAGAAGAGAGCTGAGAAGCCTGGCTTCTGCTTCATCTTGCCGATGTCAGCAGGAAGCACCAAGGTGCCCAACAAGGCGAGGCTGAGGCCCGCCGCCATCGCTGCCACCGAGCCGGCAAAGCCCAGGGTTGCCAAGAGCACACCGCCCAGGAAAAAGCCCACGCCCTTGAGGGCGTTCTTGGAGCCGGTGAGGAT
>JBEDHM010000114.1:0-8738 GCA_041174105.1 Cyanobacteriota bacterium
TCGAATTCGGTCGGACGTCCGACCCGTGTTCTCCGACCAGATCCCGGCCTTCGATGCCCACCATTCAGCAGCTAATTCGTACCGAGCGGCAGAGTCTTACCCGTAAGACCAAGTCGCCTGCCCTCCGCGCCTGCCCCGAACGGCGTGGTGTGTGCACCCGCGTGTACACCTCCACCCCGAAAAAGCCCAATTCGGCACTCCGCAAGGTGGCCCGGGTGCGGCTGACCTCTGGGTTTGAGGTGACGGCCTACATCCCCGGCATTGGCCACAACCTTCAGGAGCACTCCGTGGTACTGATCCGCGGCGGTCGTGTCAAGGACCTGCCCGGTGTCCGCTACCACATCATTCGCGGCACCCTCGACACCGCGGGTGTGAAAGATCGTCGCCAATCTCGCTCCAAGTACGGCGCCAAAACCCCCAAAGATTGATCAGGCCTCAGGTCTCGTCGTCGTCAACGTCCGGCCCTGATCCTCTGTTCACCCCACCCACCTTCGGTCCCTCGTCCTAAACGTCCATGTCTCGCCGCAACGCAGCCGAGAAACGCCCGGTTCTCCCCGATCCCCAGTTCAACAGCCGCCTGGCCTCGATGATCGTGGCTCGGCTGATGAAGCACGGCAAGAAATCCACGGCGCAGCGCATCCTTTCCGATGCGTTCTCGCTGATCAACGACCGCACGGGCTCCGATCCCCTGGAGCTGTTCGAAACCGCCGTGCGCAATGCCACGCCCCTGGTGGAAGTACGGGCCCGTCGGGTGGGCGGTGCCACCTATCAGGTGCCGATGGAAGTGCGTCAGGAACGGGGCACGGCAATGGCCCTGCGCTGGCTGGTGAATTTCTCCCGGGCCCGCAACGGCCGCAGCATGGCCCAAAAATTGGCCGGTGAGCTGATGGATGCCGCCAACGAAGCGGGCAGCGCCGTTCGCAAGCGCGAAGAGACCCACAAGATGGCCGAAGCCAACAAGGCTTTTGCCCACTACCGCTATTGAGTCTCCCTACAGATCCAATCTGTAGAGTGACGCCCACTTTTCCCTAGAACCTCTCGGAGACAGTCCACGTGGCCCGCGCCTTTCCCCTGGAACGCGTCAGAAATATTGGCATTGCCGCCCACATTGACGCGGGCAAAACAACCACCACAGAACGGATTCTGTTCTATTCCGGTGTGGTTCACAAAATGGGTGAGGTGCACGACGGTGCCGCTGTCACCGACTGGATGGAGCAGGAGCGTGAGCGGGGCATCACGATCACCGCGGCCGCCATTTCCACCAGCTGGAAAGACAACCGCATCAACATCATCGACACCCCCGGTCACGTCGATTTCACCATCGAAGTGGAGCGCTCCATGCGCGTGCTCGATGGCGTGGTTGCCGTGTTCTGTGCCGTGGGCGGGGTCCAACCCCAGTCGGAAACGGTCTGGCGCCAAGCCGATCGCTACAACGTGCCCCGGATCGTGTTCGTCAACAAGATGGACCGGACCGGCGCCAATTTCCTGAAGGTCTACGAGCAAATCAAAGACCGCCTCAAGGCCAATGCAGCTCCGATCCAGCTGCCCATCGGCGCCGAAGGCGAACTGAAAGGGATCATCGACCTGGTGCGCAACAAGGCGATCATCTACACCAATGATCTGGGCACCGACATCCTCGAGCAGGATGTGCCCGCCGACATGAAGGATGAGGCCGATGAATGGCGCCTCAAACTGATGGAGACCGTCGCCGAAACCGATGAAACCCTCCTCGATGCGTTCCTCGAGAACGGTGAACTCAGCGAAGCCGAACTGATCAAGGGGATCCGCCAGGGTGTGGTGAAGCACGGCCTGGTGCCGATGCTGTGTGGCTCCGCTTTCAAAAACAAAGGGGTCCAGTTGGTGCTCGACGCCGTCGTCGACTACCTGCCCGCTCCGGTGGATGTGCCCCCGATCACCGGCATCCTTCCCAACGGCGAAGAATCCAACCGTCCTTGCGACGACAGCGCCCCCTTCAGCGCCCTGGCGTTCAAGGTGATGGCCGACCCCTACGGCAAACTCACCTTCGTGCGGATGTACTCCGGCGTGCTGCAGAAAGGCAGCTACGTGATGAACTCCACCAAGGACAAAAAAGAACGCATTTCGCGCCTGATCCTGCTCAAGGCTGACGATCGCGAAGAGGTGGACGAACTCCGCGCCGGCGACCTGGGTGCCGTGCTGGGCCTGAAGGACACCACCACGGGTGACACCCTCTGCGTCGAAAACGACCCGATCATTCTCGAATCCCTGTTCATCCCGGAACCGGTGATCTCGGTGGCAGTGGAGCCCAAAACCAAGGGCGACATGGAAAAGCTTTCCAAGGCTCTCCAATCCCTCTCCGAAGAAGATCCCACCTTCCGCGTCAGCACCGATCCCGAAACCAGCCAGACCGTGATCGCCGGCATGGGCGAGCTTCACCTGGAAATCCTGGTGGACCGCATGCTGCGCGAGTTCAAGGTGGAGGCGAACATCGGTGCACCCCAGGTGTCCTACCGCGAAACCATTCGCGGTAGCGCCAAGGGTGAGGGCAAATTTGCCCGTCAAACCGGTGGCAAGGGCCAATACGGCCACGTGGTGATTGAGATGGAGCCCGGCGAGCCGGGTTCAGGCTTCGAATTCGTCAACAAAATCGTTGGCGGCATCGTGCCGAAGGAGTACATCGGTCCTGCCGAAAACGGCATGAAGGAAACCTGCGAATCCGGCGTGATCGCAGGTTTCCCGATGATCGATATCAAGGTCACCATGGTCGACGGCTCCTATCACGACGTCGACTCCTCGGAGATGGCGTTCAAAATCGCCGGCTCCATGGCCTTCAAGGATGGGGTCAAGAAGTGCAATCCTGTACTTTTGGAACCCATGATGAAGGTGGAGGTCGAGATCCCCGAGGATTTCCTCGGTTCGGTCATCGGCGACCTTTCCTCCCGTCGTGGTCAGGTCGAAGGGCAGTCCATCGACAATGGACAGTCCAAAGTCCAGACCAAGGTGCCTCTGGCCGAAATGTTCGGCTACGCCACCCAGCTCCGATCCATGACCCAGGGTCGGGGTATTTTCTCGATGGAATTCAGCCATTACGAGGAAGTTCCTCGCAACGTCGCTGAAGCCATCATTTCTAAGAATCAGGGCAACTAACTCCTGATCTTTCCCCTACCTCAACCAACCCCGATTCTTTTTACTCATGGCACGCGAGAAGTTCGAGAGGAACAAACCCCACGTCAACATCGGCACCATCGGCCACGTTGACCACGGCAAAACCACCCTGACCGCCGCCATCACCAACGTGCTGGCCAAGAAAGGGTTTGCCAAGGCCCAGGCCTATGACCAAATCGACGGTGCTCCCGAAGAGCGCGAGCGCGGTATCACCATCAACACCGCCCACGTTGAGTACGAAACCGACAAACGCCACTACGCCCACGTGGATTGTCCGGGTCACGCCGACTACGTGAAAAACATGATCACCGGTGCCGCCCAGATGGACGGCGCCATCCTGGTGGTGGCCGCCACCGACGGCCCCATGGCCCAAACCAAGGAGCACATCCTCCTGGCCAAACAGGTGGGCGTGCCCGCCCTGGTGGTCGCCCTCAACAAGTGCGACATGGTCGACGACGAGGAGATCCTCGAGCTGGTCGAACTCGAAGTGCGTGAGCTGCTGAGCAGCTACGACTTCCCCGGTGATGACATCCCCGTGGTGCAAGTGTCCGGCCTCAAGGCCCTCGAAGGCGACGCTGAGTGGGAAGCCAAGATCGGCGACCTCATGAACGCCGTCGACGAGTCGATCCCTGAGCCCGAGCGCGAAATCGACAAGCCCTTCCTGATGGCTGTTGAAGACGTGTTCTCGATCACCGGTCGTGGCACCGTGGCCACCGGCCGTATCGAGCGCGGAAAGGTGAAAGTGGGCGAAACCGTCCAGATCGTGGGCATCAAAGACACCCGCGAAACCACCGTCACCGGCGTGGAAATGTTCCGCAAGCTGCTCGACGAGGGCATGGCTGGCGACAACGTGGGCCTGCTGCTCCGCGGCGTGCAGAAGGAAGACATCGAGCGCGGCATGGTGCTGGTGAAGCCCAACTCCATCAAGCCCCACACCAAGTTCGAAGGTGAGGTGTATGTCCTCAAGAAAGAAGAAGGCGGCCGCCACACCCCCTTCTTCGCTGGCTACCGCCCGCAGTTCTACATCCGTACCACGGATGTGACCGGCCAAATCACCGCGTTCACCTCTGACGACGGCGCCAACGTGGAAATGGTGATGCCCGGTGACCGCATCAAGATGACCGGCGAGCTGATCTGCCCGGTGGCCATCGAGCAGGGCATGCGCTTCGCCATCCGCGAAGGCGGCCGCACCATCGGTGCCGGCGTGGTGTCCAAAATCCTCGAGTGAGACTGATTTAGTCTCTTGGGGTGGGGCCTGGTGCTCCACCCCTAACCCAAGCACCTCGACAATCCAAGACCTGGCCGTCTCGCTTGAGCGGACTGCCAACCAAGACTGCCCACGAGGACTGCCTGCTTGGCCACCGGTCCTGACCGGCTTCACCAACCCGCATTCGTTCCATGTCCACCGCCATCGCCCAGCAAAAGATCCGCATCCGCCTCAAGGCGTTTGATCGCCGCATGCTGGATCTCTCCTGCGAAAAAATTATCGAAACTGCCGATCACACGGCTGCCACCGCCATCGGCCCCATCCCCCTGCCCACCAAACGCAAGATCTATTGCGTGCTGCGCTCGCCCCACGTGGACAAGGATTCCCGCGAGCACTTTGAAACCCGCACCCACCGCCGCATCATCGACATCTACAGCCCGTCGGCCAAAACGATTGATGCGCTGATGAAGCTCGATCTGCCCAGCGGCGTCGACATCGAAGTGAAGCTCTGAGCAGCAATCCTTCGATTTGGTGAAGCCTTGCCCCTCTCTGCGGCCCCCGGGCCAGCGGAGCAGGGGCAATTTTTCTAGGATTGATGAACACTCCTGGTGAAGGCATGGGCGAATTGGCCGTTCGGGAGTTGCCCCTATTTCCCCTGCCGGATGTGGTGCTCTTCCCCCAGGAAGTGCTGCCATTGCACATTTTTGAGCCGCGCTACCGGATGCTGCTACGCACCGTGATGGCCGACGACAGGCGGTTTGGGGTGGTGCGCTGGGATCCCCAGGCCAAGGACATCGCCAAGGTGGGCTGCTGCGCGGAGATTCTCCACTGCCAAGACCAGGAAGACGACCGCAGCAACATCGTGACCATGGGTCAGCAGCGCTTTCGGGTGCTCGACATCGTGCGCGAGGCCCCCTTCCGCGTCGCCCTGGTGAGCTGGATCGAAGATGAGGTATCCACTCCCAACGATGAGCTGGAAACCCTGGCCAGCTCGGTGACCCAGGCCCTCAAAGATGTGGTGGAGCTCACAGGCAAGCTCGTGGACAAACCGACCAACCTTCCCAGCGATCTGCCCGACTTACCCCGCGAACTGTCGTTCTGGATTGGCTCCCACCTGGGGGGTCCCGTTGCCGACCATCAGCAAGCCCTGCTGGAGATCACCGATACCGCCGAACGCCTGCGCCAGGAGTACGACCTTCTCGACCACACCCGCAAGCAACTGGCCGCCCGGACCGTGCTGAAAGACACCTTCCTGCCCCAATAGGGCCCCGGCCTGCCGTTAGCGCTTCATGACCTTGATCACCTGGCCCCTGGCCGCAACCCTGGCGGCCGCAGGCGGCACCGCCACCGCTGCGGCCCTTTGGTTCCTGAGGCGTCGGCGCTATGCCGACGCCAGCAGCGTGGCCGATGCCTATGACCGCTGGACCAGTGACCAACTGCTGGAGCGCCTCTGGGGCGACCACATCCATCTGGGCTACTACCGATCGGGGCAGTGGTGGAACGAGGACTTCCGCCAAGCCAAAACAACCTTCGTGCATGCGCTGGCCCGCTGGAGCGGACTTGATCAGTTGCCCCCCGGATCCAAGGTGCTCGACGTGGGCTGCGGCATCGGCGGCAGCGCCCGGATCCTGGCCCGCGATTACGGCTTGGATGTTCTGGGCATCAGCATCAGCCCCCTGCAGATTGAACGGGCCCGCGCCCTCACCCCCGATGGTCTGAGCTGCCGGTTCGCGGTGATGGATGCGATGGCCCTCGACCTACCCGATGCCAGCTTTGCGGGCGTCTGGAGCGTGGAAGCCTGCCCCCACATGCCCGACAAACAGGGCTACGCCGATGAGTTGCTGCGGGTGCTGCAACCGGGGGGCCGACTGGCGGTAGCCGATTGGAACCGCCGTGATCCCGCCGATGGACCCATGAACCGGGTCGAACGCTGGGTGATGCGCCAGTTGCTCGAGCAATGGGCACACCCGGAATTCGCCAGCATTCGCTCCCTCCAGGCCCATCTGCAGCAAAGCCGCTTCCATGCGGGTCTGGAGGTGAGCTGCGGCGATTGGAGCGCCGCCACGCTGCCGTCCTGGATCGACTCGATCGCTGAAGGGGCCAGGCGGCCTGGTGCCATCTTGGGGCTGGGTCCTGCGGCTGTGGCAGCAGCCCTGCGCGAGGCGCCCACGATCCTGTTGATGCACTGGGCCTTCGCCACGGGCCTGATGCAATTTGGGGTGTTCCGGGGCCAGAAACCCGAGCGAACCCCCTAGGCCCTAATCCAGAGACCGTTGGGTGATCGGGTAGGCCCCAAACAGCGCCAGATGCTCACAGAGGGGCTGGAGCTGATCCAGTGCCCGATCCAGGGGCAGCGAGCCCTCGGGAAGCTCGAGGTCGACGAAGAAGATGTATTCGCCCATTTCCCGCTTCGAAGGCCTTGACTCAATCCGGCTCATGTTGAGGCCCTGGCGCTCAAAGCAGCCCAGCGCCTCGAGCAGGGCACCGGGCCGATTGGAATGGAGCGAGAACGCCACACTGGCCAACGGACCCTGGTGGGAGCGCTCACCGCGGCGCAACAACAGAAAACGGGTGCAGTTACCCGGCACGTCATTGATGGGGTAGGCCAGTTGCTGCAGTTGGTGCTCCTGGCCTGCCTGCTGGGAAGCAATCGCCGCCCGAAAACGACTGCCCGCCACCATCCTTGCCGCTTCGGCCGTGGAACTGGTGGGCAGTTGCAAGGCCTGGGGCAGGTGTTCGGCCAACCATTGGCTGCACTGGGCCAGGGCCTGGGGGTGGGAGAGCACCTCGCTGATGCCCTCCAGGGGGCCACTGCCCAGCAAGGCATGGCGTATCGGCAGCACCAGGGCCCTGGCCACGGCCAAATCCGGGTGCTCCCACAGGGCATCCAGACAGGCGGTCACCCCACCCTCCACGGAGTTTTCCACGGGCACTACGGCCGCATCGGCCTGGCCGCGGGCAAGGGCCTGCACCACCGCGCGAATCCCCAGCTGGGGCAGCAGTTCAGGGCTGGCGATGCCCTCCAAGGCCATCAGCTCGCGGGTCGCCTGCTCGCCGTAGGTGCCCACCGGGCCGAGATAGGCAACACGCATCGAAGAGTGCACGGCAACGGGACCAGGCCAAATCCGGCCGATAAGATCATGCCGCGCCGGCCAGCTGAGCATGCCCTTGGCCTTCAGCGCCAGTCAGCAACTGCAACTCAAGGTGAGTGAGCAGGCCGATCGACTGGCCCACTACCTCGATGATGAGGACCGGGTGGTGAAGGCCCTGCTTGATCCCAACCAGCTGCAGAACCTGGGTCCGGGCCGCTATCGCTATGCCGTGACCCACCTGCAGGTGTTCCAGCTGCAGATCAAACCCGTGGTGCAACTGCGCACCGAGATCCAGGCAGGCGAACTGCGGCTCGAAGCGATCGACTGTGAACTCGAGGGCCTCGGCCTGGTGGATGATTTTCAGCTCAGCTTGCACTCCTGGCTCAAAGCAGCCAGCCATGGGCTAGAGGGCGAAGCCACCCTGGCGGTGAGCGTGAGCCAACCCCCGCTCCTGAAGTTGGTGCCCAGCAAGGTGCTCGAAGCCACGGGCCATTCCCTGCTGGCGGGCATCCTGCTGGGCATCAAAACGCGGGTGGGTCAGCAGCTGCTGGGCGACTTCAAGCAGTGGTGCCAGGAGTCGGCTGCTTGAGCCAGCGGCTCAAAAAACTACGGCGATGCAGGGGCGTGAGCCCCAGGCTCTCCAGCGCCGCCTGATGTTGGCGGGTGCCATAGCCGGCGTGGCGCTCGAGGCCATACCCCGGAAAGCGCTCGGCCAAGGCCACCATCAGGCCATCGCGGGCCTGCTTGGCCAGCACACTGGCCGCCGCAATCGCAAGGCAGCGGGAATCTCCCGCCACCAGCGTGGCTTGGGCGCCAACCCAGCCCCGCAGGGGCAACACCCCATCCACCAAGACCAGGGGCGGGGATTGCGGCAATTTCTGCAAAGCCCGGTGCATGGCCTGCTCGGTGGCCAGGCGAATGCCGCCGTGATCAATCTCTGCCGCTGACGCCTGACCCAGGGCCCAGGCGATCGCCAGCTGTTGGATCTGGGGCACCAGGGCGGCCCGCCGGCGGGCGGTGAGCTTCTTGCTATCGGTGAGGCCAGCCGCCTCCAGGGGCGCCAGGGCCGTGCCTGGAAGCACCACCGCAGCGGCAAACACCGGACCAAACAGGCAGCCGCGGCCCACCTCATCCACCCCAGCGCAGTCAGCCGGATCACGGCCCTGCCAAGGATCGAAGGGGCCAACGGGCCGGTTGCCGGGCACCCGATCGATCAGCCAGCCGCAGACGAGCGGCGGCGGCGGCGACGGGGTTCGCCCGAGTCGTCGAGCTCAGGCTCCACTGTGACCGGGGCG
>JBEDHM010000115.1:0-2943 GCA_041174105.1 Cyanobacteriota bacterium
ACTTGCCAGTCCTTGCCCGCCTCGAGGTGCTTGAGGTCCGCGATGGAGATGGGACGTAGCAGATCCGCCATGGCGCAGCAGAAAGGAGGGCTGGGGCTACTTTTTGCCCTTCGGCTCAAACGGCAGCCGGTTGGCGCCAGCTCCGGAGGCGCTCACCGTGACCGGCTGCTGGGCCAACTGTTGATCGAGGATCGCCTGGAGGTTGTCGGGCAGTGCTTCACGCGAGAGCAGGAAGGTTTGCAGCGCCTGGAAGATGTTGGCGATCACCATGTACAGCAACACCCCGGCCGGCAGCGGGAAAAACAGGAACATGCCCGTGATCATCACCGGCGTGATCTTGTTGGCCGTGGATTGCTGCGGGTTCGGGGGCATGCCGATCCCAGACAGGATCTGGGAGGCAAACAGGCTGGCCCCAAAGCCGGCCACCAGGATCGCGATATCCCAGTTCACGGCTCCATCGGTCATGAAGCCCACCTGGCCCAGGGCCTTGATGAACAGGAAGCCGCTGCGCGCTGCCAGGCCAGGGATCTTGGCTTCCACGGTGGCATCGCCGGGGGCGAGGGCCGTGATCGTGCCGTTTTGATCCACGCTCACCACGCCATCCCCCTTGGTCACGCTCCAGCTGGGGTTGAAGGCGTCACCGTTGTCGATGCCCTTGAGCACCGAGGCAAAGCTGTCGCCCGCTTTGGTGTGCAACAACACCTGGGAGGTGTCACCCACCCCCAGCTTGGTGCCGCCTTCCAGGCTCGCAATCACGGGCACGTGATTGGTTTCGGTCACGAAGATCGAGTGGCTGGCGCTGTTGAACGGCTTGGGTTCGACCGCGGCAATTTGCTCGGCAGGGATCACCTTGAGGTTCAAGGTGTAGGGCACATCCGCAAACGGTGATCCCCGCAGGGTGGCGAACAGGGCAAACAGAATCGGCATCTGCACCAAAAGGGGCAGGCACCCGGCCAGCGGGCTGCCGAATTCCTTCATCAGGCCGCCCAGTTCTTCCTGCTGTTTCTGGGGGTTGTTGGCGTATTTGGCTTTGATTTCAGCCTGGCGCTTCTGCATCACCGGTTGGGCGATGCGCATGCGACGGGCGTTGCGGATCGAGCCGGCGCTGAGCGGGAACAGGGCCAGGCGGATCACCACCGTGAGCGCAATGATCGCCAGCCCATAGCTCGGCACCAATCCGTAGAAGAAATCGAGGATCGGTAGCAGCAGGTTGTCGGAGATGTAGCCGATCACGGCGGGTGGGGCCTGGGGGTAGGGAACAGGTGGGCACAGTGTGCCCGATCACAGGCGACCTAGGCGGCCATGCCCTTCGGTGCGGATGCTTTTTTGGCGTTCCGTCGCTCCTCGATGTAGGCCTCCACGCCGCGGAAATTGGGCACGGAGCGCATTTCCAGCTTTGAACCGTCCGTCAGCACCAGCACCATGTCGCCCCAGAAGCCCAGGGCCCGCGCCACGCTGCGCACCTCGCGAATCTGGCTGTACACCACTTGGGTCCGGTCGCGGCCGAGCCAGCCGCCATTCACTTCGATCCGGCGGCTGGTGATGCGAAAACGCAGCCACAGGGCGCGCACAATGCCGCCAACGGCAAAGGGGATGCCAATCAAGGAGAGCCCCAGCAGCAGGTTGAAGATCAGGTCGCCCTTGGCCGGACCGCCTTCGTAGAAGACCGTTTCCTGGATCTCTGCGCTCATGGGAACAGGCCTGCTTGTTGCAGTAGGTGGGTGCATTCTCCCAGGAGGTCGCGGGGATCGCGTTCCGCACTTCCGGGTTTGAGGCTGATCAGGAGCCAAAGGGGCGGCCGGCCCGGTGCCTGAGCGGCGGAGGTTTCCCGGCCGCAGAGGTGGCCCAGCAGGTGGCTGTGCAACAGGCGCCGCAGTCGGTTGCGCTGCACCGAGCGCTTGTGCACCTTGCTGCTCACCACCACACCGCACCGCCAGGGGCTGAGGGGGGCAAGGCGTTGGCTTGGGGGCAACAGGTTTGGACGGGCTTCGAGCTGCCTTAACACCAAAAAAGGGCCGTGGTGTTGACGGCCCTTTTGGTAAATGCAATCAAAAACCCGTTGTCCCTTCAGCCGATGGCGTTGGGGGAGGGCCAAGGGGCCTAAACGGCCAGGCGGGCCCGGCCGCGACGGCGACGGGTACGGATGACGCGACGGCCGGTGTGGCTACGCATCCGCACGCGGAAACCGGACACGCGCTTGCGCTTGCGGCTGGTGCCTTCCAGGGTGCGTTTGGTCATGGCGCTTGTCTCGCTCCTCTCGTCGCGTCGTGAATGGGCTTGGAAGCCAACCTATCAGGCGGGCTGAACCCTCCCGAAACAACCCCGATCGCAGCGGCAACCTGCCATCGGAGGCGGATCAATTGCTCGGGGGTTCGATCTGGATCAGCCAGCTACCCAGGTAGCCCGCCACCGGAATGTCGCCAGGGGCCTGGGCCAGGGCGTTGAACTGATACATGCCGTTGTTGAACGGATTGAAGATCTGCATGTACACGCCAATCGTGCCCTCATCGGAGACGGGAACGTTGGGGAAGACCTCAATCGCATTGCCACCATCGGCCAATTCGATCGTGGCCGGGATGTCCTTCTCGCAGCGGGTGCGCGAGAGCATGCCCCCTTCGCTCATCTTGCAGAGCTTGATCTGCTTGGGATCAATCTTGGCGTCGAAGTATTTGGGGATCGTGATGCTCAGTTTGAGGATGGCGGTCTTGCGATCCTTGGGTTTGAGGATGAAGTAGTACTCCGACCGCGCCAGGGGCCGGGTGTTGGTCATGAAGTAATAGAGCTTGCGGTAGTCCTTGGTGTTGTCCCAACGGAACTCCATCAGGCTCGGGGTGGCCTGGGCCTGGGCCGGTTGCTCGAGCAGCTTGGGGGCGAGGGGGCTGATGGCCAGGGCCCCCAGGCCCAGGCCCAAGGCGATGCGACCGGCGCGGGCGGGCACCCGGG
>JBEDHM010000116.1:0-3435 GCA_041174105.1 Cyanobacteriota bacterium
AGCTGGCCAAGCTGAACCGCAAGCTGGGGCGGGAGAGTAATCCGCGCGCGCCCATGCTTGAGCACCTGGCCCTCCATTGAGCTGCTGCCATGGGAAATCAGCGGCTCGTTGCCATCATCACGTTGCCCTGGATTGCGGCAGCGATCGTGATGCTGCTGGTGACCAAATTGCGGGATGATGCGCTGCGGTGGCATTGGGGCCTGTTTGGCAACGCGGCAATCTGTTTTTCGATCGGCTGCCTTGCCCGCACCAGCGTGATGCTCCACGACAAGGCCCAGGCCGAACAACGGGCAGCGGCACGGTTGGCGGCCCAATCACCCCCGGAAGCCTCACCGCCAACATGAGGATCGGAGCTAAGCCATGGATGGCCCTGGCCATGGGTTGTGGCCTGGCTGCGATACAGAGCCAGGCCCTCGCCGGCAGCCTGCTCAGCCAGGCCGAGCCCCTGCCCAAGCCGTCGGCCTCACTGCTGCGCAGCCTGGATCGCTTTGAGCGGGATCTGAAGCTGCTGGATCAAACCCTGCCAACCCAGCCTCCTAAAACCCGGCCAACTGCCAGCACCTCCAGTGCATCTGAGCGGGAAGTGCTCCTCAGCCTCCAAGCTCCCGCGCCAGGAGCCATCCCCTCCACCCCGCAGGCGGTCGCCGTTCGCCGCCAGGTTCAACTCAGTCTGCCTCTGGCCCTGGAGGTGGCGGTGCGCAACGACCCCGAATTGGCCGAGCAGGTCGCCGCCGTGCAAGAGCGCCAAGGCTGGCTGAGCTCGGTGCGCGGGCGTTTCTGGCCGGAGATCTCGCTGCTGGCAGGCACGGGGTACAGCCAAACCCGCACCAACAACAGCGCCAGGCAGGGCAACGAAGGGATCTACCTGGTGGGAGCGCCATTTCTGGTGCAAACCGGCGGCTCGAACGTGATCCAACAAAACCTGCAAACCGCTCGCGCAGGCTTTGGCCTGGAGTGGGAATTGGTGAGTTTTGAGCGCAACGCAGCCCTGGCGGAGACAAAAAACGAGCTCAAGGCATCCCAGCAGCGCTATGCCAACCGCCTTCGCCAACTCCAACTCGACGTGAGCCTCGCCTACTACGGCCTGCAGCTTGCCGAGCAGCTGCGCCGGGTGCGCCAGGCTGTGTTCAACAACGACAGCATCGTGCGAGAGGAAGTGGCGGCCCTCAAACGCACGGGCCTGGTGCCAAGGCTGGATTTGTTGCGCGCAGATGCGGAACTCCAGCAAAGCCGTTACCGGCTCGAGCAATCAGAGGCCCTGCGGCTCAGCCGCCAACGGCAGCTCAGCAATCTAATCAATGCTCCCTTTGACATCACCATCACCGCACCAGAAGCGGTGACCCTTCAGCCGCCCTGGCCCCTGGAATTGCAGCAAACCCTGATCCAGGGGTTTGCCCAGAACCCCCAACTCCTGGCGCTGCAAGCAGCCCGTGATGCCCTGCGCAACCAGGCCAACCGACGGGCGGCTGAACTGCTACCCAGCCTGCGGCTGTTTGCCCAGGGCGGTTACGGGGAGGTGATCTCCAACGAACCCGTGATCGATCTAAAGGGGTGTTGCGGTGCCGCCCAAATTCCTGAGCTTTACAGCCAAAGTGCCGACTGGGCAGCCGGGTTGCAGTTGCGCTGGCGCCTGTTTGATGGCGGTGTGACCAGCGGAGCGGTGGCGGCCAGCAGGGCCGCTGCCGATCGCACTGAACAGTCCCTGGCCCGGGAACGCAACAGGATCCGCCAACGGCTAGAGGCCGCTTTTTTTGATCACCGAGCAGCCCTGGGGCAGATTGTGGCGGCCCGCTCGTCCTATGCGGCAGCGCGCGAGGCCTTCCGCGATGTACGGGCTCGCTATCAGCTGGGGCTAGCCAATTTCACCGACGTGAGTCAAACCATTCGGCTGCTCACCCAAACGATGGAAAGCGTGGCTGAATCCGTCACCCTGGCCAACGTCAGTTATGCCCAATTGCTCCGGGAGCTGATCACGGTTCCTGATCAACCGGGTGCTCCGGTGAGCCTGCCGCTGGTTTTGCCGCTGGCGTCTGCCCCTGCAACTGCTGGTTCTGGGCCTGCTGGCGGCGCCATAGCCAAACCCAGCTCCGCCACAGCAACACGATAAGGAGCACCAGGAACCAAAACCAAACCTCGGGTGCATTGGCATGGAGCAGAACCACCAGGAGGCTGAGCTCCAGCACCACCAGAGGAAACTCACGCCGCAGCGGAGGCAAGATCGATTCGAAGCGCACTCTCATGGCAAGGTGCCCCGTTGACGGGTCTGGGGACGGTCCTGGGTTTCCTCGCCGAGGTTGCGATAGGAACCTGTGAGCTCGCGCAACACCGGCAGCACGTAGCTGATCGGTGTGCGCCACTCCACGTAACCATGGGCCTTGAGAGTGAGGCCCTCGTGGATGGGGAAGACGCTGCTACCGCGCGAGAGGGTCCAGCGGTAGCCATCGAAACCTCTTCCACCTCGCTCTAGGGCAAGGTCGGCCCGCATCACGGGACCGTTCCTCACCAGAGCTTCCGCCAATTGGGGATTGCCCATGGTGGTGTCGACGTCTTCCCGGGTGGCCGGCAAGACGCTGACGCGCTGCACACGGGCCACCAAGCCGCCAAAGCGGCCCCGTTCGTTCCAGTCGGGCACGACCTCCACAGGCAATCCCACCTCCAAACGGCGAGCATCGGCTGGTGGGAAGTAGGCAACTGCCTGCAAGGGATCACTGCGCCGACCGCCCAGGGTGCCGAGCCGTTGGCCGGCCTTCACGGTTTGCCCCCGCACCACCTGGAGATCAAGGATCTGGCCATCGCGATCGGCGAGCAGGGTGCCCTCGTAACCCAAACGGGCCTTGGTGACGCGGATGCTTCGACGCGTGTCGTCGATGCGATAGAGGCGTCGCTGCTGCTCGGTGTCGATGTCGAGTTTCACTTTTTCGTAGGCATCCAACACCTCCTTTTCGCGGATGCGCAGATTTTCAATCGTCACGGCTATCTGGGTGGCCCGATCTTCCGTGGCCACCACCTCCTCCGCCAGCGGAGCCACCACCTCGCGACGGGCGAGCAGGCGGAAGTCACTCACCTTCTGGTTGTAAGTGCTTCGCAGGCTGCTGAGCCGGCGCCGTTCGCGCTCCAATTTGGCCAGCGACGTATCCCGTACGCGCATCGCCGCTTCGAGGCGATTGGCATCCCGCTGATCAAGGCTGGCATTGATCGCGATCAACTGCTGCAGATCGTGCTGCTGACGCCTGAACTCCTGATCCAGCGTGGGCAAATAGAGCGTGATCAGGGGCTGGCCCTTGTACACGGTTTCGCCCACCGCAACCTTGATCGCCAGGATCTGACCCTCGGCGCGGGAATCGATCACCCGGGCGCCGCCGGGAACGATCATCACGCCACTGCCCACCACCTCAGTCGGCACCGGCCAGAACAGCACCCAGGCGCCGGTGAGTG
>JBEDHM010000117.1:0-2527 GCA_041174105.1 Cyanobacteriota bacterium
CGTTCCGCCAAGGCCAAGGCCTGGAGCCCTCCGGCCAGGCCCGCCCCAATCACCGCCACATCCACCACGCCCTCCCCTAACCCTTCGGCGGGGCTACCGGCAGGCTGCGCGGCGGCGGGCATCTCAGACCAACAGGGTGAAGGAGGTCACCACCTGATGGAACAGATCCTTCACCTTGGCCCAACGGATCTCATTGGTGCTGACGGCGAAGGTGTACAGCCGGCCCCGATCCACCACCACCGTGGCCAGCTCATGGCGATCGCGATCCTGCAGATGCACGGTGTATTCGAGGTCGTAGAAGGTACGGCCCGCCTCTTGCCGCTCCGAAGCCTCCACCAGATCGGCCACCCGGCCACTGCCCTCGGGGGCAATCACCTGGCGCCGCAGCTGTTCTCCCACGGCCACCGCACTGCCCAACGCCGACAAATCGCTCTCGGACGCCACATCGGCAATCACCAAGCTGAGGGTTTCGTCGCTGTTGATCAGATCGTGGAACACCACCTGGGGGCCACCGCTGACCTGCACCCTGGTCCAACCGGTGGGATAGAGGAAGGCGTAGCGGCCATCAGCGCTCTGAAAGCCGTTCAAACCGGCAGCTGACGCACTGCAGCCCACCAACACCAGGGCAAGTCCCAGGGCCCACCAGCGGCGATGAACGCCTGTAAAGGCGGTTTTGATTGCCGTGGTGATGGCGGTTGGCAGGCCCAACCAGAAGGGCATCAAGAAAGGGGCCATCCAGGAGGAAACGAAGGCGCGTCGTCCCATTCTGCGGGGCGCCCCCTGCCCACCTGCGCCCCAACCGGAGGCGATGCCCCGAAGGCCGCCCCTAGATTCGCGCCACTTGCTGCGGATTCCTGAGCGGCTTCACGCGCCCCCTCGCCCGGCTGATTGAGCAGTTCGAACGACTGCCCGGCATCGGTCCGCGCACCGCCCAGCGGCTGGCCCTGCATCTGTTGCGCCAACCGGAAGAGCAGATCCGCTCCTTCGCCGATGCCCTGCTGGCGGCGCGCAGCCAGGTGGGCCAATGCCAGCGCTGTTTCCACCTCTCGGCCGAACCCCTCTGCGAGATCTGCCGCAACACGGAACGCCGCAATGGCCAACTGTGCGTGGTAGCGGACTCGCGGGACCTGTTGGCCATGGAACGAACCCGGGAATTCAAGGGCGGCTACCACGTTCTGGGCGGCCTGATTTCGCCCATGGATGGCATTGGCCCCGAACTCCTGCAAATCCAGCCGTTGTTGCACCGGGTCGACCAAGACCAGGTCACGGAAGTGATCCTGGCCCTCACCCCCAGCGTGGAAGGTGACACCACCAGCCTGTACCTGGCCCGGCTGCTCAAACCGTTCACCACCGTGAGCCGCATCGCCTACGGCCTGCCGGTGGGCAGCGAACTCGAATATGCCGATGAGGTGACCTTGGCCCGCGCCTTCGAGGGAAGGCGGCAGTTGGAGTAGGGGACCGCCATGGCCAGTCGCTACAGCGCCATCCCGCCGACGGAACGGCTTCCCCCCTGGTTACGCCGGCCGATCGGCAAGGCCTCAGCCCTAGAAGCGGTGCAGCGGGTGGTGCAACAGCAGCGGCTCCACACCATCTGCGAGGAGGGCCGATGCCCCAATCGCGGCGAGTGCTACGCCGCCGGCACGGCCACGTTCTTGCTCGGGGGTCCTGTTTGCACCCGCAGCTGCGCCTTCTGTCAGGTGGACAAAGGCCAAGCCCCGAGCCCCCACGACCCCCACGAAGCAGAACGGGTGGCCGATGCCGTGGCCCTGCTTGGATTGCAATACGTGGTGCTCACCGCCGTCGCCCGCGACGACCGGATCGACCATGGCGCCGGCCTGTTCACCGCCACTATGGCGGCGATCCGCCAGCGCCAACCCCACGTGCGGATCGAGGTGCTCACCCCAGACTTCTGGGGGGGCCAGCGCGATGAACAGGCGGCCGTCGCAGCCCAGCGGCAACGGCTCGGCGCCGTGCTCGCCGCCAAGCCGGTGTGTTTCAACCACAACCTCGAAACCGTGGAACGGCTCCAAGGGGAGGTGCGCCGAGGCGCCACCTACCGCCGCTCCCTGGCCCTGCTGGCCGCGGCCCGGGAACTGGCCCCAGCCATTCCCACCAAATCGGGGCTGATGCTGGGCCTCGGGGAAACCTTCGAGGAAGTGGTGGCCACCTTGGGCGACCTGCGCGCCGTGGATTGCCAGCGACTCACCCTGGGGCAATACTTGCGACCATCGCTGGACCACATCCCCGTGGCCCGCTACTGGAGCCCGGAGGAGTTTGAACAACTCGCAGGCGTGGCCCAGGAGCTGGGCTTCCAGCAGGTGCGCAGCGGCCCCCTTGTGCGCAGCAGCTACCACGCGGAAAGCGATCCCAGTGATTCCAGGGATCCCTCGGTTGCCGCGGCGGCGTAGGCAGCTTGTGACCCTGGCCCTGCGGCCCTGGCTTGCGCTGGCTGTGTTCGTGGTCGGGGTTGGGCTGGGCAACCAGGGGCCCGCCACCGCTGCAGAGCTGGCTGCGGAGACCGCTTCAG
>JBEDHM010000118.1:0-13075 GCA_041174105.1 Cyanobacteriota bacterium
GATCAAGGAGCCCGCGGCAATCCCTGCCGCATCAGCACTCCTGACCAAGGCGTAGCCCCGTGCCGAGGGGATCGGATGGGCCCCCGTCGAGCAGCTCAGGGGCACCGCCAGCTCGATCGCTGGCCAATACAGGCCTGCTGCGATCCCTAGCAGCACCTGGCCGATGCCGTAGCCGTCAAAGTGATGGGCCTTGAGCAGCAGGCTGTCGCCACCGACGGCCGCCAGCGACGCCAGCAAAACAGGCAGAGAACAGTTCAAGCCGCGATCGAGCAACAGGCCGCTCACCAAGCGCCCCACCGTGCCGGCCAGGGCCGCCATGCCAATGCCGAGCGTGACGGCCTGGGCTGAAAAGGCGGCGTGGTGGAAAACCAAGGGGGTGAGATACAGCACCCCACCCGCCCCAACAGACGCCACCAGGCGGATCAGTGCCACTTCGCGCAACGCCGCGGGAAACTGGTGCCACCACGCCCTGCCCCTGGTACCTGTTTGAGGTGATGTCAAACCGCCTTCGCTGCATCGGGGCTCTGCTGGCCAGTTTGCTGCTGGCCCCCCCAGGTTTGGCGGCGAACCAGATCCAGCTGCGTCTCGATGGCTTGTCGTTGCCGCTGGACCTGAAGGAGTTGGAGGTTTGGGCCAACGATCCTGGCCATGCATCGGGCGATCTGGAGCTGTGGCTGCGTTTGATGTCCCCGGCTGATCGCCGGGGACTGCAACGGGTGCTGAAGGCCCCCATGCTCAAGCAACAAAGTTTTGGCTTTCAGCTCCTGAGTAGCCCCGCCGGGGAGCCCCTGGTAGCCGCCCTGGGGGCCGTGCTCACCACGGCCGATGGCACCAGTACGGCCCCGCTGTTGGTGGCCACCCTGCGCAGGCTGCTGAAGCAACAGCCCCAGGTGAGTGTGCTGGATGTGCTGCGTGCCTTGCCCTCCGACCAGCTGACCCTCCATCTGGATCGCTTGCTGGCGCTGGCTGATCGCTGGCGCGGCCAGGTGCAGCAACAAAGTGATGCCCTGCGCCAGCTGCGGTCGCTGCCGTTGCCCCTGCGCAAATCCATCGCCACAGGCTTGGAGATCGGGCCGCGGCAGCAGCCTGTGGCCGTGAATCTGGTGGTGGCCCACCGGGCCGTGCCCCTGCCCCTTGAGATCTGGACCAGCACCCAACGCAAGCCGGGTCCCTGGGTGTTGTTGATGTCTGGCTTGGGTGGAAATAGCAACCAGCTGCGTTGGCTGGCCCAGGGATTGGCCGAGGGGGGCTGGCCCGTGGTTCTGCTGGAGCATCCAGGCAGCGATGAGAGGGCCCTGCAGGATTCGCTTGTGGGCCTAACCCCGCCCCCAGGGGCTGAGGCCCTGCCGATGCGCTTGGCCGATATCCAGGCCGTGTTGACGGCGCAGCGGGAGGGGGCCTTGCCGCCCCTCGGGTCTGAGCCCACCGGCCGCCAGGGGGTGGTGCTGATGGGCCATTCCCTGGGGGCCTTGGCGGCCCTGATGGGCAGTGGCTTGACCCCGGAGACCGGGGTGGCTCGGCGGTGCCAGGCCAGCAAGGCAGAGCTGCCCCTGGCCAACCTGTCGGAGTTGCTCCAATGCCAGTTGCCCCGCATCACTGGCGATGGCTCCCCGGCTGCGGTGAGCCCATCGACAGCGCCGGTTCCGGTGCTGGGGGTGGTGGCCTTCAACGGCTTCGGCAGCGTGCTGTGGCCCCACGCGGGGTTGGCCGGCCTCACCGTTCCGGTGTTGATGGTGGGCGGCAGTGTCGACCTGGTGACCCCCCCCGTGCGGGAGCAGTTGCAGCTGTTTTCCCATGCGCACCATCCCCGCAGCCGGTTGGTGGTGGTGGATGGGGGTAGTCACTTTTCGATGGTGCGTGTCGAGAATCAACGGCAGGCCCTGTTCCGGTTGGGGGAGGAGCTGGTGGGCCGCGATCCCCGCAAGGTGCAGGCGTTGGTGCTCAATCTCACCACGGAGTTTTTGCTGGGTTTTGACTACCCGTTTCTGCTGCCACCCCAGCGCCGGCTCCAGGACGGTGTCAGCGCCTTCGTGATGGATCCGGCCATGGCCCGCCGTTGGCAAGCTCTGGTGAAACCCTGGCCCTAGAAACCTTTGGCCCTAGAACTCGATGCGGGGATCCAGCAGGGCTACCACCAGATCAACCACCACCGTGATCGCTACCACCAGGCCAGCAATCACCACCACGATGCCCTGCACCAGGGGATAGTCGCGCTGGCCGATGGCTTCCTGCAGGCGGAAGGCAATGCCTGGCCACGAGTAGGTGACCTCAATCAACAAAGCTCCGCCGATGAGGGAAGCCACCGTGATCCCTGTGATCGTGAGCACCGGCAACAGGGCGTTGGGGAGGGCATGCCGCAGCACAACCCGGGCTTCGCTCAGCCCCCGGCTGCGGGCGGCTTCCACGTAGTCGGAATCGAGGGCTCGGCGCAGATTGAGCCGCAGGGCGTTGGCAAAGATGCCGCTCAACAGCAGGCCCAGGGTGCTGGCCGGCAGCACCAGGTGACGGACCGTGCCGAGCAAGGATTGCCATTGGCCTTGGCTGATGCCAAGCCGCAGGCTGTCGAGCAAGTAGAAGCCCGAGCCCGTCGGTGGCAACAGGGTGGGAGGGAAACGGCCCCCAACCGGCAGCCATCCGAGCCAAACCGCAAACACCAGTTGCACCACCATGGCCGCCCAGAAGGGGGGCAGGGCATAGGTGCCGATGCCATAGAGCCGGCCGGTGAGATCCAGCGTTCCCTCCGGGCGGGCCACCCCGGAGAAGCCCACCGCCAAGCCCACTACGGCCGCCAGGGCTAGGGCGACCACCCCCAGTTCCACACTCGCCGGCAGGCTCTGGCGAATCACGGCCCCAACCGGCTCCTGGTTGGTGAGGGATTGGCCCAGGTCCCCGTGCACCAGCTGGCTGAGGAAGTGCCCGTATTGGACCCACAGGGGTTGATCCAGGCCCAGTTGTGCCCGCAGGGCGGCGCGAGCCTCGGCAGGGGCGCGGGTGCCGAGCAAGGCGTCGATTGGATCCCCCGGGGCCAACCGGAGCAGTAAAAACACCAGACTGGCAATCAGCCACAGCATCACAGGCGCCAGGGCCAATCGCGCGGCCAGATAGCGAACCAGGGCGCGGGGTTGGCTCATCGAGGCGCACCGCCCCGCTGGAGGTTCTGCAGCAGCAAGCGCCCCGATCCATCGAACTGGGGTTGGCTGATCTCGCGCTGGGCCCAGGCCCTGGGGGCCACCAGCCACAACGGCAGGTAGGGGGTTGCGGCAGCGGTTTGGCGTTGGATGCTTTGCAAGAGAGCCCTGCGCCCTGGTCCGCTCAGGCTGGCGCTGCGCTGCAGGGCTTGCTCCAGGCCTGGGCGGGTCCAGAAACTGCCGCTGGCCGCGCTGGCCCCTTTGAGGCAGTGATCATCCCGGGCCTGGTCGCAGCTCAGTAGGGGCACCAGATAGTTGTCGGCATCGGGGAAGTCGCCCATCCAATCCAGCAGGATCATCGGAAAGGCTCCGGCGCCCAGTTGGCGGTAGGCCGTGGTGGCTTCCATGCCAGTCACTTCGAGGGCCACACAGTCACCGAGGTCCTGGCGCAATTGGGCCTGCCAGGTGAGGGCGAACAGCCGGTCGCTCGGCACATTCGAGCGGAAGGTGAGCGGCAGATGGAGCCGTTGGCCGCGGCAATACCCCGCCTGCCGGTACAGCGACCTGGCGGCCTGGGGGTTGTAGCTGGGCCAGGCCTTGGGATCACTGCCCGGCAGGCTTGGAGGCACCAAATCACGCAGGGGTGGCCTCAGCCCCAGGGTGACGCGGCGGCTGATGGTGTCACGATTCAGGCTCAGGGCCACCGCCCGGCGCACGATGGCCCGTTGCAACGGCGGTTGATCGGTGAGCAGGGTGAGGTAGCCGATTTCCAGGGCTGGCCCTTGCCCTTCCTTGAGATGGCCCTGCAGGGCCGAACGGTGCAGGGCAGCCTGCTGGTCAATCTCCAGGCTGGTGGAGAGCAGCACGTCCACTTCGCCACTGGTCAGGGCGCCATAGAGGGCTGTGGAATTGCTGAGGGCCACCAGGTCGATCCCACCATTGGCCGGCCGGCGGCCCCAGTAGCCCGGGAATGGCTCGAGCCGTTGCTGCTGGTCGCTGAAGAAGCTGAGGCGATAGGGCCCAGTGCCGATGAAGCGGTTGTTGAGGAAGCTGCGGCGATGCAAGCGGTAGGCCGTGGGCGACAGCGGGGTGAGGTTCACCGCGCTCAGCAGGGGAGCCATGGCGCTGAACGGTCGCTTGAGCCTGAGTTCAAGGCTGTAGGGGCCTGGGGCGCGCACGCTTTGAACCCGGTCGCCCAGCAGGTAGCTCAGTTTCCCGATGGCCAGGAACCGCTGCAGCGTGAACACCATGGCGGCCGCATTGAAGGCCGTGCCGTCGTGGAAGCGCACGCCCTGGCGTAAGCGAACCCTCACCGTGAGGCCATCGGCACTGACCTCGGGGAGCGCCACGGCCAGGCGCGGCTCAATCCGACCATCGGCAGCGATGGCGTAGAGGGGATCGCCGATGGCGCTGAGCAACTGCATGGCGCCGAAGGTGTAGGCGCCCGCAGGATCAACGGTATCGATCCGGTTTTTGCTGGCCACCACCAGGTGGGTGCTGTTGGTGGGTCGGCTCTGACAGCCGGCCAGCAACAGGGCCATTACCAGGGGAATCAGCCGCAGCGCCCGAGGCAATGGCAGCGCATCAATGGAAACCCATTCAAGGGCGATGGGGCTGGCTGGGCTGCACGTGTTGCAGGGAAATTTCAAACACTTCCGAGCCCTGGCGGCTGAGGGGCCAGCGGCGCAGCCAACAGCGATCGTGATGGTCGTCGATGCCAATCACCTGGTAGAGCTGATCATCGGAGTCCAAGGTCACACAGGCTCCTTGATGGAGCTTGGTGTCTGAGCTGGAGCAAGAAATCGGGGTCATGCCTGGTGGGCGATGGAGAAGGCAAAGAAGGTGGTCATGGCGGCTAGGGAATGGATCAATCCTGGAGACCCCGGGCCCCAATAAAAGTTCTGTCGGATACAGAAGCGGCCCCAGGTGCGGGGATGCCCACAGGGCGGATCGGGGGCTTGCTGAGGGCCTTTGAAGGAGCCAGGGCGCGGGGTGGTCTCTTAACAATTCCTTTGGGTTGTTTGCTCCACTGTGGACTGCCGCCGGCCGCTTTTGCCAGAAAGCGAGGATTTGCAGGCCTGATTGGGCCCATAAGTTTGGGCAGCGTTCGCTCAGAGCGCCCGCAGACAGGCGGCCACCGCTTGCACGTCGGCCAGGGCGTTGATGGCGGTGAGGGCAGCTTGAAAGTTGGCTTCCAGCACATCGTGGGTGATCACCACAATCTCGGCCCGATCGCCTTGGGCTTCCAATTGCACGATCGATTGGATCGAAACCCCAGCTTGGCCAAAGCAGCTGCCGATCTGGCCGATCACGCCGGCTGCATCATTGGTGCGCAGACGCACATAGTTGCGGTGGGTGGTGCGGGCGCTCTCGATCAGGCGACAGGGGCGCCAGCTCCCAGCAGCCAACAGCGGATCCAGCCGGGCATCGGCTCCGCCCACCTGGCGAATGCCGGCGATGTTGAGGATGTCGGCCACCACGGCTGAAGCGGTGGGGCCTGCCCCGGCACCGGGCCCGTAAAACATCACCTGGCCCACCGGATCCCCCTCCACCAAGATCGCGTTGTTCACCCCATGCACGCCGGCCAGGGGATGGGCCTTGGGCAGCAGGGTGGGATGGACCCGCACATCCAGCAGGGCTGCTCCATCAGGGTCTTGGCCGAGGTGTTGGGCCACGGCCAGCAGCTTCACCGCGTAGCCCAGTTGGGCGGCGTAGGCCACATCCTGGGCGTCGAGATTGTTGATGCCTTCGGTGGGAATGGTGCTGCGGGGCACAGGGCCGCCAAAGGCCAGCCCGCTGAGGATGGCGATCTTGTCGGCGGCATCGCCCCCTTCCACATCGGCGGCCGGATCGGCTTCGGCGTAGCCCAGGCGCTGGGCATCGGCCAGCACCTCGCCATAGGCCGCACCCTCATCGGCCATGCGGCTGAGGATGTAGTTGGTGGTGCCGTTGATGATGCCGCTCACCCTGTGGATGCGGTTGCCCCCGAGGGATTGCTTGAGGGGCTCAATGATGGGGATCCCGCCACCCACGGCGGCTTCGATCAGCACATACACCCCCCGCTCCGCGGCCGCCGCCGCGATCTCTTCGCCGTAGCGGGCGATCACGGCTTTGTTGGCGGTCACCACCGGCTTGCCGGCGGCAATGGCCCGCAGGATCAGGCTGCGGGCCGGTTCCAGGCCTCCCATCACCTCCACCACGATGTCCACGCTGGGGTCATCCACCACCGCTTCTGGCTGGGTGGTGAGTAGATCGGCCGCCAGATCGATCGCCCTAGGGCGGTTCAGATCGCGCACGGCGACGCGCTTGAGTTCCAGGTCGGCCACCAAGGGATGGCGACCTTCAGGACTGGCCAGGATCGCTGCCACGCCAGCACCCACCGTGCCCAAACCGAGCAAGCCGATGCCGATGGTCATGCGCTGGTCCTCCACAACCGGCCGATCTTAGAAATCAGCCTGCTGGCTTGAATCCAGCCTGCGGCCTGCGATCAATCTGCGGCGAGCGCTTTGGCCTGGGCTTGCATCATCAGCAGGATGTTGAGGAAGCCATTGGCCCGCGATGGCGTGAGACTGGCCTGCAGGCCCGTGGCCGCCAGGAAGCTGGGGTCGATGTTGGCGGCCTGGCTGGGGGTGAGGCCCTCCAGTCCCTCGATCAGGAGGGCCAGCAGCCCTTTGGTGATTGCCGCATCGGAATCGCCTTGCCAGTGGAGTTTCCCGTCCACCAATTGCCCCACGACGTAAACCTGGGAGACGCACCCCTTCACCTTGAAGGCGTCATGGCGAAAGTCGTCGGGAAGGGGCGCCAGTTTTTTGGCCAGCCAGAGCACGAATTCGTAGCGCCGTTTGGGATCACTGGTGCTGGCCAGGCGGTCGACCATGCGATCGAGGGCCTCGCTGCCGGTGGTGGCACCCATTAGGGCACCAGGCGGCGCCAGCGCCGCATCCAGAGGGCCGCGGCGCCACCCACCAGCCCCAGCAGCAGGCTTTGGGCTGGCCATCCCTGACCCACGAGCCAGTCCTTGATGCTGGGTTGGTTGGTCTGGCTCAGGTGCTGGACGTCGGCGGTGCCATGGCGCACCGGCAGGGAGAGGTAGTCGCGGTGGCCAGGGCCGCCATCCACTTGGATCTCCCAGTCACCATTGACCTGGCTGGGCAAGGCAAAACTCAGCTCACCGTTGGATCCGGTGCGCCCCACGGTGATCGGCTGCCCGCCTGGGGGCACCAGACGCACCACCGCGGCATCGGCCGGTTGGCCATCGCCAAAGCCGGCATGCAGCAACAGCGTGTTGCGGGTACTGAGAGCTTCCAGGTTGGTTTCCAGGGCGTGGGCCTGGGCGGGGCCTGGGTTCGCCAGGTCGGTGATCAGCGCAGCTGGGGTGAGGGCCGCAAGGCCAGCTGCCAATGCCATCGCTGCGGATCGCCGGGTCATGGGCTTGGGCTGCTGAACGGGAAACAACGCCTCAGGAGGATTTCCAGCGACTGTCGCTGGTTTTGCCGGCTTGCACCATGCGCACCATCGAGCTCACCATCATCGAGAGGGCATCGCTGCTGGTGGGGCGGTTGTCCAGTTCGGCAGCGATCACCCGTTCGGGGCCGGAGCAGGCTGGCTGGGGGCTGGCGCTGGGGCGATCGACGAAATCCAACGCGGCGGAAACAGCAAGACCCTGATCTTGGCAAACAACAGACATGGATCGCGTTGCCAGGGAATGCTTCGTCAAGGTTGGTTGTGCTCAGGCTTGATCCGTGCAGGGGTGCAGGCCGGTCTCGTCCAGCCAGGCGTCGAAGGGCACATCCCACGGATCCCGCGGTAGGGCTGGCTTCAGGCAGCCCCTGGGCAATACCACCACGCTGGGCACCGCTCGCCAGAGCGGATCGGCCCGCAGCCTGTCGTACCAGCCGCCCCCGTAGCCCAAGCGCACGCCGCGGGGGTCGAGGGCGAGGGCCGGCACCAGCAGGCAGCCCAGGTCGGAGGCTGGCAGGGCCGGCCCCAGGGGGGCGGGAATGCCACAGGCATCGGCGGCCAGGGGATCCCCCGGGCGCCAGGCGCGGTACGTGAGTTGACCGGCTGCGATGGCTGGCAGGGCCAATGGAACCGGCTCCCCAGAGCCCTGGGGCCTCAGATCGATCTCTCCAGGCAGGGGCCAGTAGATCCCCAGCCGCAGGCCCGGGCCCAAGAGCCTGGCCAGGGCTTGCTTGAGCTGCGCTTGGATCGCCCCTTCGCTGGCAGGGGCCAGGGCCATCAGCAACGCCCGACAGGAAGGGCGAAGGGCGGCCTTGTTGGTGGAGCTGGTTGGGTTCACCGCTGGAACCAGCCCGTCAGCGCTGCGGCCAGGGCATCGGCGGCATCGTCAGGCCTGGGCGGCACCTCCAGATTCAGCTCCCGCATCACCGCATCGAGCACCTCATCTTTCTGGGCGTGACCCGAGCCTGTGAGGGCTTGTTTGATTTGCATGGGGGGAAATTCCGCCACCGGCACACCAAAGCGGGCCAGGGTCATCATCACGACCCCACGCGCTTGTACCACCGAGATCGTGGTGCTGGAGCGGTAGAAGAAAAATTTCTCCACCACGGCCAAATCGGGCCGCCATTGGCGCAGCAGCAGGCGCAGGTCGCGGGCGATCTCCACCATCCGCACCCCATCACTGGTGCCGGGATCGGTGCGAATGATGCCGCAATCGAGCATCCGTTGCTCCCTGGGGGCTCCCGGGCAGCCCACGTCAATCACGCCATAGCCCACCCGGGCCAGCCCTGGATCGATGCCGAGGATGCGCATGGATGGGCCCCCCGGCGCGACGCCCCTGGCCTAGGCGGCGAGGGCCAACTCGAAGCTGCGGCGATCGCTGCTCTCGGGGCGGTCGAACACCTTGCAGAACACCTTCACCACCCGATCACCCGAGTCGATTTGCTCGAGGGGGTCCTTGCGCAACCGGTGGCGCAGGCAGCAGGCCACCACGCGGGCCACATCGTCCTCGGTGACCTCGGTGCGCCCCTCAAAGGCGGCCAGCGCCCTTGCGGCGCGGTTGGTGACGATGTCACCGCGCAAGCCATCCACGTCCAGCTCGCCACAGACCGCAGAGATGCGGATGCGCAGGTCGTCGTCGATCACCACGTGGCTGAGCCGGTTTTGGGCTTCCACCACCCGAGCCTGGAGGGCGTCTTGGTTGCCCTGCACGGCGTTGTTGAAGCCATCGGGATCGTTGTCGAAGGTGGTGCGTTGATCCACCACCTGCACCCGCAGCTCGGGATCGCGCACCGTGCGCACTTCCACGCTCATGCCAAAGCGATCAAGCAGTTGGGGCCGCAGCTCCCCTTCCTCGGGGTTCCCGGAGCCGATCAGCACAAAACGGGCCGGGTGGCGCACGGAGACGCCTTCCCGTTCCACGGTGTTCCACCCCGACGCCGCCGAATCCAGCAGCACATCCACCAGGTGGTCGTCGAGGAGGTTCACCTCGTCCACGTAAAGGAGCCCCCGGTTGGCCTTGGCCAACAGGCCGGGCTCAAAGGCACGCACCCCTTCACTGAGGGCTTTCTCGATGTCGATCGTGCCGCAGAGGCGATCTTCGGTGGCTCCCAAGGGGAGGTCCACCATGGGCACTTGGCGTTGTTCCATCGGCAACACCTCGCCCTGCTCGGCCCGCAGGCGCACCTCGCTGCTTTGCAGGTCGGGATCGGATGGGGAGCTGTTGTAGGGATCGCCTGCCACCACCTCGATGTCGGGCAGCAGATCAGCCAGGGCCCGGATCGTGGTGGATTTGCCCGTGCCCCGGTCGCCCATGATCATCACGCCCCCAATCCGGGGGTCGATCACGTTGAGCAGCAGGGCCAGCTTCATCTCCTCCTGCCCCACGATGGCGGTGAAGGGGAAGACCCGGCGCTTGCGGGCTTGAGTCACGGGCGGGCTGCTGGGGAAGGTTCGGATTGTTTCACAGCTGGTTCAGGGCTTGGCGCGGGTGTTGCTTTCAGCAGGCTGAGCACCTGGGGTGGGGTGGCATCGGCTGGATAGATCAGCCGCACCTGAAGCGATCGCTGGCCCCCGGGGGGCAGGCTGATCGTGCCGAGCACCGGTCCCTGGTCGCCGGCGCGCTCCACCAGGTGGAAACTCTGACGACCACTGCTTTGGCCCTGGGTGTTGTCGAGGCCGGTTGCCTCCACGGTGCCGCGAAACATCACCGCCTTGCTGGGGGTGCCGTTGAAGCGCAGGCCCCCGATCGGGAGGTCGGTTTTGAGAGGCGATTCCAGGGCCAGCTGCAGCACCACAGGCTGGGACGTGTCGTTTTTCAGGGGCAGGGTGAGGGCGTATTCGACCCCGTAATTGCCATGGGCTGCCCAGGCGGTGCCGGGGTAGAAGGCTTTGAGGGGGGCCGTTTGCACTTGCCCCGTGCCCAGACTGCCGCGGGCGAGGCTGCTGATCGGCCAGGAGATCGGGGCCCGGCTGACGCTCAAGCTGGTTTTGCCGGGATCGGTGAGGCGCCCACGCCAGCTGCTGCCCACCTGCACGCCGCTCACCCGCGAATACACCATCGGGCCTGTGCTGCCCTGGGGACTGGGGGGGTGTTCCTTGGGGCTGAGGTCGCCGTTGAGGATCTGCTGCCAGAGGGCGGCATCGGGAGGTTGGTTGTTGGTGCCAAAGGCAGCCAGGGTGGCCAGGCTGATTGGCCCACTGCTCTCAAGCCGAAGCTGCAGATTGCGGCCATTGAGCAGGGGGTCGAGTCCGCGCACCGGGATCGGCAGCACCAGCAGAGTTGTTGGGGCGCCAGGGGCCAGGTTCCAGCTTTCGGGAATCACGGAGCTGCGCTGTTTGAGCAGCAGCTCCGTCGCCACCCGGCTGCCCGGTCCCGAGTAGATCGCCGTGCCCTCCTGGCGCATCAGTTGGGGTAAGGGCAAAAAGGGCGCCCCTGGCTCCAGGCCATCCACCGACTGGGACAGGGCGGTCGAGCCCCCGAGCACTTTCAGGCTCACCGGCTGCTGGCCCCTTGGTTGGGCCACCACGGCCATCCAGAGGGTGGATTCCGCGCTTTCCGGTTTGCCGGCGTACACGTGGTGGCTGAACAGATCAAAGCGACCGTTGAGCGCCAGATCGAGGTGGGCCTTTGGGTAGCTGCGATTCGTTCCTGGAAAGGTGGACAGCAAAATCCCCGGCGATGTGATCAGTTCCGGGTTGTTGTCATTGACCATCAACACCCCATCGAGGCTGCCGGCTAGGGGTGCCACGGTTTGGGGGCGAAGCACCGGTTCAGCGAGCGCCCTCCCTGGGGCAAGCAGCGCTGGAGCCAGCAGGGCGAGGGCCGGAAGCATCAGGCCACCCAGGGCTTTGGGCAAGGGATGGAAACGGGTCATGGCCGGCCCACCAGGGCTTTGGAAACGCCTGCTGCCATGGCCCGGATCAAATCGGCGGAGCGGGGATCGTTGAAAGGACCTTTCACCATGAAGGCCGCCACCGCCCGCTGGCCATTGGGGAGTTCGATCAGGGCCGCATCGGCGTAGGCGATCCCGATGTCACCGGTTTTGTTGTAGGCCGTGATGCCAAAGGCCTTGAGGGCTTCATCGGGATCGCTGCTGTCTTGCCCCAGCCCCTGCAGCAGGCCCAGGGGAATCAGGGTGTTGGTGTGGGAGGAGCCCATGATTTCGCGATAGAGATCCCTGGCCCGGGGGCTCAGTTTTTGGCCCGTATCCACCAGGGCGATTGTCTTGGCCAGATCGCGGGCGCTGGTGGTGTTGGTGCCCTGGAGATCGGGGAGCCAGTTGCGCACCACCGTGGCGGGCAACCCCAGGCTGCTGAAGCGGGCATTGAGGGCCGTT
Source organism: Cyanobacteriota bacterium (assembly GCA_041174105.1). Classification (GTDB taxonomy): domain Bacteria; phylum Cyanobacteriota; class Cyanobacteriia; order PCC-6307; family Cyanobiaceae; genus Cyanobium_A. Next base: position 11,927 of record JBEDHM010000118.1, read on the forward strand.
TTGCCGCCCAGGCGTTTGATCAACAGGTTGGTGGCACTGTTGTCGCTCACCCGAATCATTTCGGAGGCGGCTTCAAAGAAGGGGAATCGGGTGCCGATGGGCCGGCTGGCCATCCAACCGCTGCCGCCTCCCACCACGTCTTTGGTGAGGGGTAGCCCTTCGTTCCAGCGCAGAGCGCCGGCATCGAGCTCTTCCAGACCCACCAGCAGGATCGGTGATTTGATCGAGCTGGCGGCCGGTTGGGGCCGATCGGCATTGAGCTGGGCGTAGCGGCCGTCGTCGAGTACCAGCAGGAAGCCACTCACCAGGAGATCCTTCTGCGCCGCCGCCAGTTGCGCCCATTGCTGGCTCAGGGATGGGATCTCGGTCCGCGGTTCAAAGCGGCCACTGCCCATCCCCTGGCTTCCGATCGGCACGCTCGGGTTTGGGGTCTCCACCTTGGGGGTTTGCATGGCGCCCTGGGCCAGGTGGGGGGCCAGCAACTTCAAGGTGGTTCCTGTCACTACCCCGAGGCCAATGCCCATCACGGCCAGCCTGAGCACCAACTGCACGGGTTGGGGGATGCGGGGTTTGGTGCTGCGTGGAGGGCGGCCAGCCGTCACGGGTGCCTAGCGGGCGAAGGATTGGCCTGACGCTAAGGGGTCTGGCCGCTGTTGCGTTCTGCGCTGGCCCAGCGCAGCTGGCGCACCATGCCGCGAATCAGGGCCACTTCCGCGCTGGACACCTGGGCCCGCTGCAGCAGTTGGCGCACTTTGGCCATGCGGGCATGGCGGGTGTGGGGGTAAAGGAAGCCCACCTCCAGCAGCAGGTCCTCCGCATCGCGGAGCATCGCCTCCATCTCCTGGCGCTGGCAAGGATCTGGCAGTTCGCTGGCCCCATGGATGGCGCTGGTTGAAAGGCGGTCGTCTGCGGCTGGATCAATGGGGCCCAGCTCGTGCAGGGCATGCAGCACCATTGCCACGGCGTGGGAGAGGTTGAGCGAGCGGTAGGCCTGGGCCGTGCCCAGGGTGAGCAAGCGTCCGGCCTGCAGCAATTCATCGTTGGACAGGCCGCGATCCTCCCGGCCAAACACCAGGGCCACCGGGGCCCGACTCGCTTGGGCGGGCTCCATCAGCCATCCCAGCGCCTGGGCGGGGGGCAGCAGGGGCA
>JBEDHM010000119.1:0-4827 GCA_041174105.1 Cyanobacteriota bacterium
CTTCTGATCCCTATTTCTTCGGAGCCGGCGGCACCAGGCTCACCCCTTCCGGCGGCGGGGTGGGATCGGGGTCGGCGATCAGCATGTGCTGCAGCACAATCTCGGGGCGTTCGCTGTCGCGCCAACGGATCCGGTAGGCCGGCATTTTGGTGCCCCGGCTGGTGGTTTGCTCCACCGGCTCCATCACCCAACCCCGGCGCGAACGGCCCTGGGGGTTGCGCTTGACCACCGCATCGGCGTGCTTGAAGCGAAAACCAACGCGCTCACCGCTCATGGAATCGGAGCCCCCGAATGGGAGAGATTGCCTAACTAGGGCCCATTATCCCATTGCGCCTGAATCAACGGTTCAGGCTTCCGCTGCGGAGGCAGACCGCGATTCGGGGCGCAGCAATGGGAAGGCGATCACATCGCGGATCGAAGGGCTGTCGGTGAGCAGCATCACCAACCGATCGATGCCGATGCCCAAACCGCCGGTGGGGGGCATGCCCACCTCCAGGGCCTGGAGAAAGTCTTCATCCACCCCTTGAGCCTCCAGATCACCTGCGGCCTTGCGCTCCTGCTGGGCCTCAAGCCGCTGGCGCTGATCGAGGGGATCAATCAATTCACTGAAGGCATTGGCGGTTTCGCGGCCCACGATGAACAGCTCAAAGCGCTCCACCAGGCCCGGCTTGCTGCGGTGCGCCCTGGCCAGCGGTGAATTCTCCACCGGGTAATCGATCACAAAGGTGGGCTGGATCAGATCCGCCTCCACGGTCTGCTCAAACGCCTCCACCAGCAGCCGGCCCACCGAATCGGCCAGCTCTGGCACCGCCAGACCCTTGGCCTCCATGGCGCTGGCGGCTTCCTGACGGCTGGCAAAAGCTGTGAAATCCAGGCCACAGGCCTGCTCCACCAGCTCATGCATGGTGACCCGGCGCCAGGGCGGGGCCAGATCAATGGTGGTGCCCTGATAGGTGATTTCGGTGGTGCCGCAAACCTCCTGGCACACGTGGGCAATCAGCTGCTCCGTGAGATCCATCATGTCGGTGTAGTCGGCGAAGGCCTGGTAAATCTCCACCGAGGTGAATTCGGGGTTGTGGCGCGTGCTCACCCCCTCGTTGCGGAAGATGCGGCCCAGCTCGTACACCCGCTCAAACCCACCCACCACCAAGCGCTTGAGGTGCAGCTCGGTGGCAATCCGCAGGGTGAGCGGCAGATCGAGGGCGTTGTGGTGGGTTTCAAACGGCCGGGCATCAGCGCCGCCAGGCACGCTTTGCAGCACAGGGGTTTCGATTTCCAGGAAGTCACGGGCATCCAGCCAGCGGCGCATGGCACTCACCGCCAGGGCCCGGCGGCGGAAGGTTTCGCGGGTGTCGGGCGACACGATCAAATCGAGATAGCGCTGGCGGTAGCGCTTCTCCACATCGGCCAGGCCATGCCACTTATCCGGCAGGGGCTGCAGGCTCTTGGAGAGCATCGTCCAGCCCTTCACCTTCACCGAGAGCTCGCCGCGATCGGTGCGCCGCAGGCTGCCCCTTACCCCAATCCAATCGCCCGCATCCACCAGCGACGTGAGGTGGGCAAAGGCTTCGGGATCCTCTGGGATCGAGTCTTCCAGCGTGGCCTTTTCGATAAACAGCTGGATTGGGCCGGTTTCATCCGCCAGGGTGAAGAAGGCGAGCTTGCCCATCACCCGGCGGGTCATCACCCTGCCGGCCACGGCCACGGCCAAATCCCTCTCTTGGCCGTTGGCCAGATCGGCATGGGCAGCTTGGAGCTCTGCGGTGCGATGGCTGGGCTCAAACCGCAGGCCATAGGGGCCCTGGCCCAGGGCCTCAAGGGCTTGGGCTTTCTCGAGGCGGGTCTCGCGCAGATCCGACAAGGCAGTCAGCTACTCAGATCGGCCCATCCTGCAGGAGCGCAGATCCGCCGATCTCAGCCTGCGGCCGAGAGCACCCCATCGCCAGTGCGCTGGGAGGCATAGCCCGTACCCCGCACGGTGAGAATCAATTCCGGATTGCGCGGATCGGGCTCGAGCTTGCCCCGCAGCCGGGCCACATACACATCCACCACCCGCAAATCGGCAGCCCGGCGGGGCGGGTAGCCCCAGAGTTGCTCGAGAATTTCGGCCCGCGGCACCACCCGACCAGGCTCCCGGAAGAGCAGTTCCAGCAGGCTGAATTCGGTGTAGGTGAGGCCGATGCGCTCGCCATCGCGGGTCACCTGACGGCGGTTGGTGTCCACCACCAAATCGCCCACCCGCAGCACACCGCTGCCCGTGGGCACCTCGCGGGGTTCGGCGGAGGCGGAGCCGCGGCCCACGCGCCGCAGGATCGTGGCAATGCGAGCTTCGAGCTCCTTGGGGCTGAAGGGCTTGGGCAGGTAGTCGTCGGCACCGAGATCAAGGCCCGACACCCGTTCGGCGATCGCATCGAGGGCCGAGAGGAAGATGATCGGCACACACGATTCGGCCCTGAGCCGACGGCACACGGCAAAGCCGTCGAGCTTGGGCAGCATCACATCGAGCACCACCAGATCGGGCTGCTCCTGGTGGAAAAGGCTGAGGGCTTCTTCACCGTCTTCGGCGCAGATCACCCGGTATCCAGCCAGCTGCAGGCGCATCACCAGCACCCGGCGCACGGCGGCCTCGTCGTCGACCACCAGCAGGGTTGCCTTGGGGTCGACGGGGGGAGAACCCAGCGATTCGGATCCTTCCGCAGACCCAGCTACCTGGCTCGAGTTGGGCCTGTCCGCCAAAGGCATGGGGGAGGGTCCGCGGTGAAGATTCGCAACCCTACCCTTCGAACAGCCTCGAGGTCATCCCCCAAAACGCCTCCGCCAGAGCCGATCACGGCAGATTTAAGGATTTCTACAGGAACAGACGTGCTGTGATTTCGCTGCTAGGGCCAGCGCGCTGCGGCATAGCGATTCCATTCCCGCTCCGCCTGGGCCAGGGCCGCATCGCTGGAGAGTTCACCGAGCATGGCGCGCTGCAGCTGGGTGTACACAATCGCCTGAAGCCGCTTCACCCCTGGCGTGGCGGGCACCAGCACCCGGGCATGGCTGAGGGTTTGGGCCGACAGCAACCGGGCTGAACGCACCAGAGGATTGGTGGCCGCGGCGGGCTGGGGCTGCTCCAGCTCCGCCAGCACCGACGCCAGCGCCGCAGGGGCCGAGGGCAACACCCGGGCCTCATTGGCAAAACGCAATTGGTTGCTGGCGTTGGTGAGGAACAGGCCAAAACTCACCGCTTCAGCCGCCAGGGCGCTCTGCTTGGGCACCACGAGATTCATCATCGCCACGTTGGCCTCGCCACTGGAGCCTTGCAGCGGTGGATAGGGCGCCGTGTCAGCGGCGATACCGGGGGCATTGGTTTGCAGGTTGGTTAGGAAATCGGGGCCTGTGGCCACCTGGGCCAGATCGCCCGACTGATAGAGCTCGATCGCCCGCCGGTAGCCCTGGCTCACCACCTCTTTGGGCAACAGGTCGCGGCGGTAGAGCCCACTCCAAAAGGCAAAGGCCTCCCGGCCCGCTGGGGAATTGAAGGCGGCCCGGTGATCATCAGCGAGCAGCTGCACCCCCATCTGCACCAGGGTTTCCAGCAATTCAGCCGAATCGTCGGGCACCACGGTCATGAACAGGGCGTAGCGGCCCGTGCGGCGCCGCACCGCCTCTGCAAAGGCGGGCACGTCCTGCCAGCGTTGCGGGGGCACGGCATAGCCGGCCTGACGCAACAGTCGGCGGTTGGCCATGGTGATGCGGGTGGTGAGATACCAGGGGATGGCGAATTGCTCGCCGCCCTGCTGGCCCGCTTGCCAGATCTTGGGGAGGTAGCCCTGCTCGGCCCCCGGCGGCAAGACCGGGGTGAGGTTCAACAGGCCCCCCTTGCTGGCCAAATTGGCCGCGAAGGGGGGATTGAGGTTCACCAGATCCGGTGCGGTGCGGGCAAACACCGCCGCCAGCAATTTGCGTTCCACCGAGCTCCAGGGCACATCGGTCCAGCGCACGCTGATGCCAGGGTTTTGCTGCTCCCAGGCGGCGATCACCCCGCGGATGTAGCCGTTGAACTTGGGGGCCAGATCCAGGGTCCAAACATTGAGCACGCGCCCGGCGTTGCCGCCGTTGCTCCCCTGCCGGCCGCGGCCACAACTGGCCAGAGCCGCGGCCGCCGAGCCCCCGGCCAATAAGCGCAGCAAGCGGCGGCGGGGGAAAGCCATCTAGCTGCGTGCCCCCACACCGCTCTGGCGCCAGAACAGCAACAACACAGAACACACCATCGGGGCCAACAGGGCAGTGAGCAGGGTTTGGGCCAGCCAGCTGTACAGCACGGGGCCCGTGAGCTGCCCCAACCAGGCCCACTGCAGGATCAGGGTGAGCCCAAGCAAGGCAGCCCCCAGCAACGCCAACAGGCCCAGGCTGAAACTGCGCTCGATCGGCAAGCCCTTGCGGCCCAAACGCCCCCACCACCAGCCCAACAGCACCAGAGCCGGGATCTCACTCACGGGCCCCAAATGCAAGCCATCCAGCACCAGGGCCAGCCCCAACCCGGCCAGGGCCCCAGAGAGGGGACCATCCACCAGGGCCCAGGGCAACAACCACAGCACCGACCAGGCCGGTCCAACGCCCCCCAACTGCAACAGCGCCGGTGAGGCCAGGGTCAAGAGGGGCACCAGCGCCCCCGTGGCCACCCAGCCAAAGCGCTGGAACCATCCACTCATGGCGCCACCACCCGGGGCAGCACCCGCACCCAATCCACGGCATCGGACCGGGCACTGAGTTGCACCACCGCTTCAGGGGCCGGGGATGCCAAAGCATTCACCGACTGAATCACCCCCACGGTGATGTTGG
>JBEDHM010000120.1:0-2567 GCA_041174105.1 Cyanobacteriota bacterium
TCCCCGTCGGGTCACGATCACGATTCCCTGGTCGACCTACAGCGACCTCCTGCTTCGCGCGGACCACCAAGGGCGCTCACTCAGTTCCCTGGCCGCCTTTCTGCTGGAGTTGCAGTTGCAATGCCTCGCCTGCAGTTCCGCTCCGGCGGCACCGGCCCCCAGAACCCTGCGCTCCGAGACCAGGCGCTGCGCCTAATTGCGGCCATAAAAAAGCACCCCTGACGGGGTGCTCAGATCGGCCTTGGAGAGTTCTTAGAAGATCTCGGCTTTGGGGTTGCGCACGCTGGCGAGTTGGGCCTGGCGCAGCCTTTCGGCTTTGAGGATCTGCTCGCGAATCAGGGCTAGGGGGTTCATGACATGCCTCCGTTGCGGCAGCCCCGTTCCCTGCTGCCAAGGCTTGCGTCCCGAGTGGGATGAACGTAGTGAAATGGTAGCAATAGCTACAGGCTTTGGCGTGTCTTGTGATACCCCATGGTGTATCGGCTGTTGTGACGGGTTCATGGGACTGGCTCGTGCGACTGGGCCTTGCGGCGGTTGTTGATGCTGTTGACGCCAAAAATCAAGGCGGCCACGCCCAGCAGGGCGGCCGCGATGGTGGCCGAGAGGGCAGGGCCTGCGGGAATGGGCAGCAGGGCCAACGCCGTTGGTTGGGCTGGAGCCAGGAAGCTGAAATCCACCATGACGCTTGGGGCAATGGGGCTGCCTCCGGCCTAGGGCCACCTGCGGCTGGAGGGGCTGCGCTGGTTGGATCTGCGGGAGATGCGCCTCAGCCCAGCCGGCCCTAGCTGAGTCCGGTGAGCCAGCGTCCGGCCAGGGCCCCCGCCATGGCCAAGGCCGATCCAAGGGCCAGCATGCGCGGCTTGCTCAGGTAGAGCCTGCGCAAAATCACCAGGCTCCCCACCAATCCCAAGGCCACCACAGCGCTTTGGCAGAACGCCACCACATGGGGATCGGCGCTCCAGCCGGGCAACTGGGCCGCATCGGCCCCCATCCAGGCAAAGGCGCTGGCCCGCAGCAGTTCGCCCGCTTCGCCCATGCCCAGGGGCAAATGGCGAGCCAGCAGTAGGGCCCACACCAAGGGAAGCAGCCCATAGAGCAGGGATTTGGGCCACCAACCGGCCGCCAGCAGCGGCACGGCCAGGGCGATCACGCCGATCCCCAGCCGAGGCAGGAGCGGGCCGCTGTGGAGCGTGTCGGGGGCCCAGGGCAACCAGCCCAGCCACCCCTGCCAATGGTGCAGGGCCACGCCGCCCAGGAGCACCAGCAGCAGTAACCGCTCACCGAAGGGGGCGTCCATGCCCTTTTGCAGATCGGCGGCGGGCGGGCGCAGGCGCAATTGCACCGAGCGGTGCGGGCAGGCCTGCGCGCAGGTGAGGCAGAGCACGCAGTTGCGGTTGTCTTCCAGGTGGGCGGGGTGGGTACCCAGCGGGCAGCCACTGGTGGCCAGCCCCTCGCCTTCCGCAGGCCCCCCCTTGAAACAGGCGTAGCTGCTGCAACTGCCACTGCAGGTGCCAGCTTCGGCCCGCAGTTCCAGCACCGACAACTTCGCCATCAAGCCGTTCATCCCCCCCACCGGGCAGAGGAAGCGGCACCAGAAGCGCTTTTCAAACAGGAGCGAGCACACCACGGCGCCGGCGGTGATCACCAGCAGCAGACAACTGCTGAGCCAAGCGGTGTTTTCGAGGTTGCCCAGCTCCTCCCACAGCAGGATCGCGCCAAAGCCGGCGGCTAGTACGGGGGCAGCCCAGCGATCGGTGTCGCCGCGGGGCCAGCGACGGGGCTGCCAGCCCACGGCCCTGGCCAGTTTTTGGCTGATCTCCCCCCACACCATGAACGGGCAAAACGAGCACCACAGCCGGCCCACCAGCGGAAAGCCCAGGAGGATCAGCGGCCACCACCAGGCCCAAAACAAATTCAACGCTCCGTTGTGGGCCCGCTCCTGGGGCCCCAGCCACAGGGCCACGTTCACCAGCACAAACACCCAGCTCACCAGCCCAAACAGCAGGGTGTTCCAGAGCCATGGCGCGCGCATCCACTCCCTGAGCCGAGGCTTCCAGCGCCAGATGTCGAAGCGCTGGTTGGTGGGGCGGCCCAATAGCCAGAACACATCCTCCGGCAGGGGATCGGGCAGCACGCCATGCACCGCCGAGGCCTTGGCCTGCAGCAGGGCCCGGTTGATCACCACATCCAGCTCGCGCAGGTTGTTGGGGAAATCGTGGCTCTGCAGGCGTTTCACCAAGCTGGCTGGCACCTGGGGGGCTTTGGGCCAGCCCATTTGGCGCGAGCGCTTGCGCAATCCGTAGCCGATCCAATCGCCGAGGTCTTGGCGCCGTACCCGAAGCGGCGGCACCCGGATCTGCTCGGTGAGACCGTCCAGCTCGCCCACGCTAGTTTCGGTGGTGATCAGAATCCGCCCTTGAAAGGGTTCGTCGCTGCCCGGCCAGCGCCGCGTGCGCACCAGCTCGCCCAGCCGGGCGCGCAGCTCCGGCACGGCCGCATCGAAGCGATCGAGCAGCAGGGTGCCCGCACCGAGACAGGCGAGCAAGGGAGGCCCCTGGCTTGGCGAG
>JBEDHM010000121.1:0-6510 GCA_041174105.1 Cyanobacteriota bacterium
GCGCAGGTCATCGAGCCGCAGCTGATCGATCGGGATGCCGTCGAGCAGGATCCGCCCCCCCTGCAGCCCATAGAGCCGCAACAGCAGCTTGACCAGGGTGCTCTTGCCCGAACCGGTGGAACCGACGATGCCGATCGTGCTGCCGGCAGGGATCTCGAGGTCGAAGTGATGGAGCAGGCGTTCCCGCCCGCCGTAGCCAAAGTCCACATCCGCAAAGCGAATGGCCCCGAGCACCTTTCCTGTAAGGGCCCGTTGGCCACTGGGGATGGCAATGGGGGTATGGAGCAAATCCAGTACCCGATTGGTGGAGGCCATGGCCCGCTGGTAGTCATCGAGGGTGCGGCCCAAGGTGGTGAGGGGCCAAAGCAACCGTTGGGTGATGAACACCAAGAAGCTGTAGGTGCCCACCGCGATCGCACCCTGCCAGGCCTGGAGCCCGCCGATCACCAAAATCGCCAGAAAGGCAAACAAAATGGCGTAGCGGATCAACGGCACAAAGGCCGCTGAGAGGCGAATGGCTCGGCCATTGCTGTTGCGGTAGGCCTGGCTTTGTTCGCCAAGTCGGGCCAGTTCCCAGGCTTCAGCCGTGTAGCTCTTGATCGTGAGCATGCCGCCGAGGTTGTTGCTCAACCGGCTGGCCAGATCTCCTGCGTTTTCACGCACCTCCTGGTAACGGGGCGCGAGGCGCCGCTGGAAGCGCAGCGAACCCCACAAAATCACCGGAATGGGAATGAAGGCCACCCCCGCCACGGAGGGGGAGAGCACCACCATGGCCCCCCCGACGGCCAGCACGGTGGTGGCCAGTTGCAGGATTTCGTTGGCCCCCTGGTCGAGGAAACGCTCCAGTTGGTTGATGTCGTCGTTGAGGATCGTTAGCAAACGCCCCGTGCTGCCCTGTTCAAAAAAGGCCATCTCCAGCTGTTGGAGGTGGTCGTAGGCCTCGAGGCGGAGCTCGTGTTGCACCGTTTGGGCCAGGTTGCGCCAGAGCAGGGCGTAGAGGTATTCGAACAGCGATTCCGCACTCCAGATCACAAACGAGAGCACCGCCAGCACTGCCAATTGGCTGGGCACGGAGCGGAATCCCCAGGCCGCCAGCCAGGAGGTGTTCTGCTTCACCACCACATCCACGGCCAGGCCGATCAGCACCGGCGGAGCCAGATCAAACAGTTTGTTCAAGACCGAACAACTCGCCGCCAGCCAAACCAGGCGGCGGTGGGGATGGAGGGCCTGGATCAGGCGCTGGAAGGCTGCAGGTGGCGTGGCTGGGATGGGCTTGGCCAAGGCAGCCTGGGCAAAGGAATCAGGGCTCCATTGTCAGCATGCCCTTGGTTGGTTGACTTCAAGCGCTTGCTAGGCCTGATCCCCAGCCCAGCGGCGATGGTGAAGATGTTCGCTGGGCACTGTTCAGTCAGGCCCAGCGGCGGTAGACCGTGGCCATCTCCCCTGGAGGTGTGATGACCAAAAGTCGAGCATTCAATCGCTTTCATCGCTGGACGGCCAAGATGCGCCGTCGCCATCTCAAAACCTGGTTGCCCGAACCCCGGGAAGGGGAGCCCGTGGCCGACGTTCGTGGTGCGGATTTGCGCCGGCGCGCCTGGCAGCTGGATCAGCTCCACGAGCTGGAGCGGGCCGAAGGGGCAACCCTGATCGGGGTGGAGAGCTAGCTCCCTAGGGCGCCAGCTTGGTTGGATCCATCGGATCTGGCCCCATTGCCAACCGGTCTTTGGACCCCTGCAAAGGGAAAGCCCCTGGAATGGCCTGACCATTCCAGGGGCTTTTTGACATCCTGTTTTTGGATGTCTTGAGCTGTTTGATCGACCTGGAGTTCTGATCGATCTGAAGCTCTGATGGCGCTGCCGGTGTGATCAATGTGATCAATGTGATCAATCCGGAGTTCGGATTGGATCGGCAGTTGGACCTGGTTGTGAAGGGTTGCTTGGCCCGGTTCTCACCAGCGGTTGCCGCCGCCGCCACCACCGCCGCCGTATCCACCACCACCGCCATAACCGCCACCGCCACCGCGGTTGCCGCCGCCGCCGTATCCGCCGCCGCCACGGTTGCCACCGCCGCCACCACCCCCTTCGCGGGGGGTGGCTTTGTTGACGCGGATCATGCGACCCATCCACTCGACATCCTGGAGGTCGTCGATGGCTTTTTGCTCAGCCGCATCATCGGCGAGCTCAACAAAGGCAAAACCGCGCTTGCGACCTGTTTCCCGATCAAGGGGCAGGCTGCATTGGCGCACCTCTCCGTATTGGCCGAAGAGATCAAGCAGGTCCTCGCGTTCTGCCTGGAACGAGAGGTTGCCGACGTAGATGGTCATTAATGAAGCAAATCCTGGAACTGATTCGGTTGGAAGCTGCAGTTCCTCAGGAAGGCCAGTGAATGCTGAGCGAGCCGAAGGGAGCCTGAACGCCTTGGAATCGCGCACCACCGTACTCCGCGGACCGATCTCTATGGAGAAGCGTGAACAGGTTCTGAAGAGACTCTGTGATTGGCCGAGCGAGCCCCAGTAATCTCCCAATGTCAGGAAATCCTGATCAACCTGCTCCCGACGCCGATGGTTGCTCCCACCCCAGCGCCTGTCCCCTGGAGCCTTGCTTGGGGCGAGGACGGCGAATTGGCGCCCCAGGATCGCTTTGATGTGTTGCAGTGCCTTGTGAGCAGCGAGCGGTCTGAGGTGCAGACCGCCCTGATTGCTGCTGTGGAGACGGTGGGTTTGAGCTGTTCAGCGATGGTCGAGGTGACCAGCGAGTGGGCCTAGGGCCTCGGGCTCAGGCCTAGGGCTCAGCTCTAGGGTCATGGGCCCCGACACTCAGTGCTCGAGGCGAGAGAGCTGGAGCGGCTTGTTCATGACCCGCAGTTGGCGCAGGCCCTGAAAGACGTCATCGGGCATGCCCTTGGGCAGGTCCACGGTGCTGTGGGTATCAAAAATCTGAATCCGACCGATCGAGCGGCCCGTCAGGCCGGCTTCGTTGGCAATGGCGCCAACGATGTTGCCCGGTTTGATCCGATCCCTCCAGCCCACTTCCACGCGGAAGCGCTCCATGTGGCTCTCGGGCGGACCCATGGGCCGCTCTCCCCGGGGGCCGCGGTTGGTTGTTTCGCGGGCTCCGCCATCGCGGCTGCGGCGGGGATCCCGGCCCAGCTCGCGCAGGCCATCGCGGCCAGGCCCGTTGTGACGCACCTGGTCGAAGTTGTCTTCGCCCTGGATCAGCAGCGGCTTGCCAGCCAAGCTGATCTCGAGGGCCGCCAGGGCCAATTGCTCGGAGCTGCAGCCCTGCTCCTGGGCCACCCGCTGCAGGATTTCACTGAGCAAGGCCCGCTCTTCTTCGCTGGAGGTGGGTGTTTGGAGACCGTTGGTCAGCTTGCTGCGCAGCCGGTCCAGACGGCTTTGGTTGATGGTGGCGTTGTTGGGCACGTCCATCGGCTCGATCGGTTTGCCCACGGCCCGCTCCAGGCCGCCGAGGAAACGCCTCTCCCTCGGGGTGAGAAACAAGATCGCGTCGCCTTTGCGGCCGGCCCGGCCGGTACGGCCAATCCGGTGGACATAGGCCTCCGAATCAAAGGGGATGTCGTAGTTAATGACCAGGCTGATGCGGTCCACATCCAGGCCCCGGGCGGCCACATCGGTGGCGACCAGGACATCCACCTGGCCCTGCTTGAGCCGCTCGATGGTCCGCTCCCGTTGGGCCTGGGGCACATCCCCATTCAGTACGGCGACGTCGTAGCCGTGCTGTTCCAGCGACTCGGCCACCGTGATCGTGATGGCCTTGGTGCGGGCAAAGATGATCACGCCCTCACGGCTTTCGGCTTCGAGCACCCGCTCGAGGGCCGCCAATTTGTGCGGGGCGTGCACGATTAGATGGCGCTGGCGGATGCGGCTGGCATCGGCAGCTTTCTGCTTGATCGTGACCTCAGCTGGCGCGTTGAGATATTTCTGCGAAATCCGGCGGATTTCGCTGGGCATGGTGGCTGAGAACAGCACCACCTGACGCTGTTCGGGCAGTTGGGTGAGAACCCACTCCACATCGTCGATGAATCCCATCCGCAGCATTTCATCGGCCTCATCGAGCACCAAGGCCCGCAGGCACGACAGGTCGAGGGTGCCCTGACGCATGTGGTCCATGACCCGCCCAGGGGTGCCGACCACGATTTGGACGCCCCGTTTGAGTTGGTGGATTTGCTCGCGGAAATCGGCGCCGCCGTAGATCGCCAAAACCCGCACATGGTTGAGATGGGCGGCATAGCTGCTGAAGGCATCGGCCACCTGCAGCGCCAACTCGCGGGTGGGAGCCAGGACCAGCACCTGGGGTTTGCGTTGCTCCGGGTCGAGGGCCGCCAGCATCGGCAGGGCAAAGGCCGCCGTTTTGCCCGTGCCGGTTTGGGCCTGACCCACCAGGTCGCGGCCGAGCAGCAGTTCGGGAATGGCGGCTTTTTGGATCGGCGAGGGCTCTTGGTAGCCGATATCGCTCAGGGCCTGCAGCAATTCAGGTCCAAACCCGAAGCGGCCGAAACCACTCTCCTCCTTGGGCTTGTTGTTGGGGTTGGCGCCATCGATCTCTGCGCCATCGATCTCTGCGCTGGTGATCTCTGCGCTGATGATCTCTGCGCTGATGATCTCTGTGCTGGCGATTTCAGGGCTGCTTGCGCCTGGTTCAAGGCGCGAGCCCATGTCGACAGAGCAGGTGAAACTGCCGCCGTTAGAAAGTTCGGTCACGGGATTCAATTGGGCCTGGTGATGTCCTTCAACGCAGGCCGGCAGAAACCCAATGGAAGCAATCCTTCAACCCAAACAAGCAATCAACGGATTGCCTGGTTGTGGTGAGATCACAAACTGCCCTGCCCTTGAAAAAGGCTGAAAAGAAAATCTATCACCCCGGGTTTGCTCAACCCTCTGCTGCAATCCGACCGAAGTCGTCGGCCAGCCGTTCAATGTCGTCTTCGCTCAGCAACGCACCCCGCTGCACTTCCACAATCAGCAGGTCCGACTGGCCCGCGCTGGCCCGGTGCACCGCGCCTTGGGGGATGAACAGGCAGGTGCCAGGGGATGCGGGAATGGCGCGCTCACCTCGTTGCAGTTCGCCATCGCCAGCGACGACCACCCAGTGTTCGCAGCGATGGTGGTGCCGCTGCAAACTGATCCGGCAGCCCCTGTGAATCTGCAGCCGTTTGATCAGGTAACCCTCCCCCTGCCCCAGGGTTTCAAACCAGCCCCATGGCCGCTGAATCCGCACTGGGCTGATGGCCTCTGCCTGAATCGCCTCTGCCTGGATGGCCTCTACCTGGATGGACTCCTGGGCGGGGTTTGGCGCCATTAGGGGGAGCTCACATCTGGCCCAACGCTGTCGTTGGTAGGGCGGGAAAACAAGCCCCCCTCGGGGGTGATCAACACCGCCCGTTGCTTGGCCCGGGTCAGGGCGGTGTAAAGCAGACGCTGGCTGGGCCTTGCCATCTCGGGCATCAACACCCACACCTCGTCAGCCTCGCTTCCCTGGGCCTTGTGCACGGTGAGGGCGAGAGCTGGCTGGGCATCGGCCAACTGGGCCGGATGGATCAGCAGCGGATCCGGGCTGCCTGGGGCGGCGAACAGCAGCCGCCGTTGCCCTTGCAGGGCCACCACCAGGCCCACATCCCCATTGGCCAATCCCAGCTCGGCAAGGTTGCGTTGGCAGAGCACGGGGGTGCCTAGCGGCCACTGTTCTGGGCCGCTTGCCATGGCTTCTCCCAACAACTCCCGGTGAATGGCATCCACCCCCCAGCGCCCCCGGCGAAGGGGAGTGAGCACCAGCAAACGATCGAGGTCTGTCAGCAGGGATTGGGCCTCTCGCCCATTGCCGGGGTCGCTGCTTTGGCATCGCTGCTGGAGCTGATGCTGGTGGTCTTTCAACCGCTCCATCAACGCAAGAGGCAGTTGCCCAGATGGAGCAGGCAGCCAGCGCAGGTTGTCGCTGGAGGTGAGCTGGTCCAGGTGGGCGGTGGTGGCTTCCGGCAGTAGGGCCTGCTCGCCCGCCTGGGGAGTCCACGCCTCGGCCAGGGTGGCGGCCACGGCTGCGATGGCACCGTTGTTGCGGTAGGTGGTCCGCAGGCGGATCGCGGCGCTCCCCAGCCGTGGGCGACGCGTGGGCTCGTTCAGTTCGAGCAGAACGGCCCCGGCTCCCACGGGAGGCAGCTGGGCGCTATCGCCCACCAGCACCAGGCGGCCCTCGGCGGGCATGGCATCAAGCAGGGCCTCCATCAGGCCCAGATCCACCATCGACACCTCATCCACCACCACCAGATCCAGGGCCAGGGGGTGGCGCCGGTTGCGGCCAAAGCGATCGCCCCGACTCTCCAGCAGTTTGTGCAAGGTGCTGCAGGGGAAGGCTGTGCTTCCCAGCGCTGCTTTGAGCCGGGCCGCAGCCTTGCCGGTGGGAGCCGCCAGGTGGATGCGGCAGGAGGGCTGGCCTGCCAACACGGCCTCGAGCATCGCTGCCACGGTGCTGGTTTTGCCCGTGCCAGGCCCGCCCT
>JBEDHM010000122.1:0-5272 GCA_041174105.1 Cyanobacteriota bacterium
GTGCCCATGGCATAGATCTGCTGGGCCTGGCTGGGGTTGCCCTGGGCCGCCTGCAGCTTGTTGGCGAACTCCTGGCAGGCCTGTTGCTGTTGGGGGTTGGCAGCAGCTGGTGCGACCGCCGCAGGGGCAGTCGTCGGGGCAGTCGTAGGGGCAGCCCCAGGGGCTGGCGCAGGAGCTGGAGTTGAAGCCGGCGAGGACGTCGCGCTGGGAGCACTGCTTGGAGCCGCCCCAGGGGCGGAAGCAGTGGGCACCGGGATGTCGCTGCAGGGGTTGGAACCAAATGTGGCCACCAGCTTCAACACCCCTTGCTGGTAGACGTACGCAGCCTGCTGGGGATTGCCGCTCACGGCCTGGAGCTTGCCCGCAAACTCCTGACAGGCCTGGCGCTCCTGGTATCGGCGGATCAGGGGGCCGGCCTTGGCCTGATGGCTCCCCAGAACGTCTCCGATCATCAGGACAGCGAGCACGGGGGCTGCAATCCGAGAGGCGTCGATCAGGGGCTTGAGGGTGGCGGGAACAGCCATGGCGGTGCTGTGGATGGATTCACGTTATGGGCCGGGGCTCAGGGTTCATGGTTGAGGCCCTGTTCCAGGGCCTGGCGCAGGGCTTCCCCATGGCCCTCGCGCAGCAGGGTTTCGGCTTGGCTCAGCCCCGCCTCCAAGCTGGGGCAGTGGCTGCTGCGCCAGAGGTAGAAGCCGGCGTTCCAGATCAGGCCGTTGGCCAGTGGCCCCTCACAGCGCAGGGCGGCCAAGGCTTGATCGCGCCACTCCGCCAGGGTGTTGAGGGGCGTTTCCGCTGCCTGCAAGCCGTAATCGCGCGCCTGCAGCAACAGCCGTTCGGGCTCCGTGGCGGCGATGCGCCAATGGCCCGCCACCGCAACCCGGCTGGTGGGGAGGTCGGTGCCCCCCTCAAGCCCTTTCACGGTGAGACCTTCGGCTTGGCCCAGAAGCTTCCAGGTGGCAGCGGCCAGCGTTTCGGTGGGGGCGTGCACAAAGCCGCTCACCTGCAATGCAGGGCGGGAAGAGCTGCTCCAGAGCAATTCCAGGCTGGCGATCGGCGGCCGTTTGCCGATCTGCTCGCGGACCGGCACCAAGCTCTCGGCAGCAGGGAAATGCCGCGCCTGGTGCATCAGGGCCAGTCCCGTGCGCCGATAGTGCTGTTCCATCGCGGCCCACTCCAGCTCAGCCAGGGGCAACCCGATGGCGGCCATCAGCTCGGCGTTGGTGGCGCCGTATTTCACCGGCATCGGCTCGCTGCCATGGAGCACCACGGCCAGCCCGGCTGCCACCAATACCAGGGCCGTGAGGGGCAGCAGGGGAGCATCGCGGCAGCGCCCATCGAAGGGCACCCCAAAGCTCATTTCCCGGCGCTCCACCGCTGGCAGCGTTGGCCCCAGCTGGCGATAGGCCTGGAGCATGCCGGCCATCTCCTCGGGTTGGGGGCGCCGCAGGCGATGGGCGATCAAAAAGGCGCCCACCTGCTCCGGGCTGGCCAGGCCCCCCAGGATGCGTTCAATGGCTTCGCAGGCCTCCTCTTGACTGAGGCCGGTGCTGGTGCGCTCCCCGCTGCCAAGTTTGGCCAGCAGCTCTCGAAACCGACCCGTGGCTGCGCCGAGCTGCACCGAGCGCTGATGGCGGCGCTCCCCAAGGGGCTGCTGGAGATGGTGGGGCGGCAGCATGGGGGTACGGATTCGCGGTGCAACCCTGGCAGCTGAGCGCCCCATCGCAACCCCTCTG
Organism: Cyanobacteriota bacterium; assembly: GCA_041174105.1. Taxonomy (GTDB): domain Bacteria; phylum Cyanobacteriota; class Cyanobacteriia; order PCC-6307; family Cyanobiaceae; genus Cyanobium_A. The sequence goes on from JBEDHM010000122.1 coordinate 1,737, forward strand.
GTGCTGGTGGTGCACGGCCGGGCCGGAGGGGCGGTGCCCATGGAGCTGGAGAACCTGGCTGCCGATCTGCGCTTGCGCCGCCAGGCGCCGGTGTTGTTACAGGCCCTCACGGCTGCCCAGCCACCCCCATCCGACAGCCTGGGCACAGGCATCCGGACCGTGGTGCCGCTGATGCTCCTGCCAGGTGCCCATGTGCGCCATGACCTGCCCGCCATCGCCAACCATTGGCGCTCCTGTGGTCCGATTCGGCGGGTGCCTTTTGTGGGGGCTTGGCCGGTTTGGCAACGGGCCCTTGCCGCGGAACTGGACCAGGGTGGGGAGCCGGTGTTGCTGCACCATCCGCTGCAGGGCGGTTTGGCCGAGCGCTACTTGCACCATTTAGCTGCCGTTACCGGAAGCACCCTGATGCCTGCTTCCTACAGTGATCCCAGCAGCGCAAGCGATCTGGCCGCCCCTCACCGCGAGCATCGGGGCCCCGTGCTCGCCTTGGCCCTCGCCGCCAACCGCCTCACCGATGGCCTCGGGCCCCTGGTGGGGGCTCCATTGCTGCAGCGCCCACGTTTTTACAGGGTTTTGATCGAGCAGCTGGAGGCCCTGCCATGAGCGCCCTCCCAGAGCTGGGCACGGTGTATCTGGTGGGGGCTGGCCCAGGGGATCCGGAGTTGCTCACCCTGAAGGCCCATCGTCTCCTGCGGCAGTGCGATGCCCTCGTCTACGACTCCCTGGTGCCGAAGGCCTTGCTCGATTTGGTGCCATCAGGCTGTGAACGGCACTTTGTGGGTAAGCGCCGCGGTCACCACTCGGTGCCCCAGCCGAGCACCAATGCGGTGTTGGTGGAGCTCGCCAGCCGTCACCAGTGCATCGTGCGGCTCAAGGGCGGTGATCCCTTTTTGTTTGGCCGCGGCGGTGAAGAGGCGGCCCATCTGGCCCGCCATGGGGTGCCGGTGCAGGTGGTGCCTGGTGTGACGGCCGGCATTGCCGCGCCGGCCTATGCCGGCATCCCGATCACCCATCGCAAGGCGGGATCCAGCGTTACCTTCGTGACCGGCCACGAGGAGATCGATAAGGCCCGTCCTGGGGTGGACTGGCGCGGCTTGGCCAAAAGCAGTGATGGCCTGGTGATCTACATGGGCCTGCACAACCTCCGGCGCATCGCAGAAGAGTTGATGGCAGGCGGCCTTGCAGGCGACACCCCCACGGCTGTGATTCAGCAGGGCACCGTGAAGGGCCAGCGTCAGCTGATCTGCCCCCTGGCTGAGCTCGCCGACCAGGTCGAAGCCCAAGCCTTCGCCTCGCCCTCAATCGTGGTGATTGGCGAGGTGGTGAATCAGCGGGTGGCCTGCGCGGCTCCGCAGCCAGCCGATGTGGAGATGCCGATCCCGTTCTGATCGGAATGGTGTTCAGTGGATTCGCTGGGCGCTGAATGTTGTAACCGCCAGGCACCGAATCGCCCAGTCAATCGTTGAACTGGCCTGCGCAAACGGGGTTTTCGTAGCTCTCGCAACCCTTTTCGGCGCCGCTGACCGGTTCACTAACCCATTGCCTCCGGTGCCCGATCGGCGCCCTCTCCCATGGCCTCCTCCGCTGCGTCGACCTCCAGTCGATCGCCGATGTTTGAACTGATCCCCTACGAGAAGTTTCGCGATACCCCGGCCGTTCGCTTTTTTGATATCACCGTTGCCGAGTCGAATGCCCGCGACCTGGTGATCCACTCGGGTCCAGCGATCAGCCCACCGGATGAGGAGAAGACCGGAGCCTGGCAGTTCTATCTGCATCCCCACCAAGAGGACAACCTGCTTGCTCTGCACGGCGGTCGCACCTTTTATCTGGTGAACCTGGGCTGGAATTACCCGTATCACATTGTTCGCCTGGAAACCGGCGGTGACATCCTGCGTATCCCCCCGGGCACTTTCCACCGTTCGGTGTCCGATCCCGATGGGTCGGTGGTGCTGAATCAGGCCGTGCGCGACGAAGGTGCCAGCGTGGTGCGTGAATTCCGCGTCTACAACAGCCGCCGCATTCCCCGTCTGTTCGCCACCACCTTCAAAACAGCTCCCCTGCCCAAGCTGCACGGCGTGAGCTGGTAGCGGGCAGCGGATTGGTCGGGAAGGCTGGGTTCAGCTCAGGCGGCAATCCACCGTGCAGGCTCCTGGCCAGGCCCCGCGCCAGGGCTTGGCAGCAGCCAGATCGGGAGCCTCGTGCCATGGCTGCGATGGCATCGGCTCCAGGGATTCAAATCCCTGGGCCTCGTTGTTCAGGGTCCACTGGGCGATCCTTGCCATCGGCTCCCTGCCACCGGTACCGGCCTGCGCCAACCCTGTTCCGGTTCGCGCCAATAAGGTCAGGTTCAAGGGCACATGGTTGGCGATGCAGGGGTGCAGACAGGGATAGAGCCCTTCGTGCCGGTAGCGCACGGCGACCGGCTGGGTGGATAGGGCTAAGGGGCGCGCGGCGACCAGCAGCTGGTAGTGCTGCCGGAAGGCGGGGGAGCTGATCACTTCAAAGCGCCGCAGGGAGCTATCCACAAAGCGGCTGGTACTCCCGCCCTCCACGGGGGTGTCGCAGAGCAGGGGCCAGGGTTCGAGGGCCCGGCGAATCTCCAGGGTTGCCGCTGGGTTGCTGGGATCGCTCCAGCGCAGCAGCAGCGGGAAGCGCCACTCCCAGATCGCTTGGAACAAGGACCGCTCCAAGGGGTAGCCGGCTTGCTCCAGCTGATCGAGCACCTGGGTCAGATCGAGCCAGAGCTGGCTGGGCAGGAGCCATTGGTCGTGCAGGGTCTCGCCAAAGGGCTTGAGGGTCGTGGGCCGGTTGGCTGGCTCCAGCACATGCACGGCCAAGGCCCGCCAGAGCAGGGCCACCGCCGATGCCCAGGTGTGGTGGGGGAAGGTTTCCAGGGCCCGAAATTCAATCAGTCCCTGGCAGCCGGCTGCCCAGGCCGGATTCCAGAATTTGTCGAGGCTGATTTCACTGCGGTGGGTGTTGCCGCTTTTGTCGGCATGGAGATGGCGCAGGGTTTCACTGATCGGCACGCGCTGATCGCCTGCGGGCAGGCTTTCCAGCACCCCATGGGCCAATTCCAGATCCAGCCAGGCGGCGCTGCCCTCATCGGGCCTTGGCGCTTGGGAGGCTGGCCCCACCGAGTTGCCCGCAAACAGGTAGGCCAGGCTCGGGTGGTGTTGCCAGAAGCGCAGGATTCCCACCAGCCAGTCCGGCCGGATGAAGAAGGGGTTGTCATCCAGGCTGGGCCCACCCCAGAGCAGGTGGTTGCCGCCACCGCTGCCTTCGACGCGCTCCCCCTGCTGCTTCCAGGAGCGCAGACCCACAGCCTCGCCCGCTTCTTCCAGGGCCTGCATCCAGCCGGCGTAGTCGGCCCAGCTGTGGCACACCGGCAGGTTCACTTCCAGAACGCCCGGGTCGGCCGTGAGGCCCAGCACCTGCCAGGCCCCATCGATGTCGAGCGGTAGAACGCCACTGAGCTCCGGCTGGCTCCAGGGGGCGGAGGCCTGCGCAATGACCCCCAGCAGGGTTTCCAGGGG
>JBEDHM010000123.1:0-9081 GCA_041174105.1 Cyanobacteriota bacterium
CCTCCGGCTGCGGCAAAAGCACCCTCTGTCGAGCCCTGATGGGATTGGCGCCCGTGCGCGGGGGGGCCGTGCGGCTCCAGGGCCACGACCTGCGCCGACTCCAGGGCCCGGCGCTGCGGCAAGCCCGGCGCCGCATCCAGATGGTGTTCCAGGACCCCCTGGCCTGCCTCAACCCCCAGATGCGGGTGGGCGATGCCATCGCCGATCCGCTGCTGATCCATGGGCTGGCCAGCCGGGCCGAGGCGCGCCAGCGGGCCCGCCAGTGGCTCAGCGCCGTGGGTCTCGAACCCCCGGAAGCCTTTGAACAGCGCCTGCCCCGCCAGCTCTCGGGCGGCCAGCAGCAACGGGTTGCGATTGCGCGGGCCCTGATCCTGGAACCCCAGGTACTGCTCTGCGATGAAAGCGTGAGCATGCTCGACGCCGAAGTGCAGGCCGATGTGTTGGCCCTGTTGCGGCGGCTCCAACAGCACTTGGGCTTGGGCATGCTGTTTGTGACCCACGACCTGTCGGTGGCCAGCGGCTTCTGCCACCGGGTGATCGTGCTCGAGGGGGGCAAAATCGTGGAAGAGGGGCCCGGTGCGCGGTTGCTCAGCCACCCCCAGGCCGCCATCACCCGCACCCTGGTGGAAGCCTGTCCTCGGTTGCCGGCTCTGACGGGTTCTGGCTAGCCCTGGCGGCGCCTGAGGACGGCAAGTAAGCGTTCAAACGGCTCTGGCAACGGCGCCTCAAGCACCAGGCGCTCGCCGGTGATCGGATGGTTCAAGCCCAGTTGCACCGCGTGCAGGGCCTGGCCTGGCAGGTCGATCGGCAATTTGCGGCAGCGGCTGTAGGTGACATCCCCCACGATCGGGTGGCCGATGTGGGCGCAGTGCACCCGGATCTGGTGGGTGCGGCCCGTATCGAGCTTGAAGCGCAGCAGGGAGTAATCGCCGAGCCGTTCCACCAGCTTCCAGTGGGTGCAGGCATGGCGGCCGCCCTCACTCACCACCGCGTATTTCTTGCGGTCGCTGGGGTGGCGACCAATGGCGCCGATCACCGTGCCCTCCTCGGCCTTGGGCACCCCGTGGATCACCGCCAGGTATTGCCGCGATGCAATGCGCTTTTGGATCTGCACCTGCAGTTTCACCAGAGCCTCCTGGCTCTTGGCCACCACGATGCAGCCGGTGGTGTCCTTATCGAGGCGATGCACGATTCCCGGGCGCATCTCCCCACCGATGCCCGGCAGATCGGGGCAATGGTGCAAGAGCCCATTCACCAGGGTGCCGTCCTTGTTGCCGGGGGCGGGATGCACCGTGAGACCGGCCGGCTTGTTGAGCACGATCAGATGCTCGTCTTCAAACAGCACATCGAGGGGCATGGCCTGGGCCTGCAGGTAGGGCAGGGGCTCCGGGGGTGGCATCCACAACTCCACGGTGTCACCGGTGCGCAGGGGGGTCTTGGCGCGGCCCGTGACCCCATTCACCCGCACATAACCCGCATCGATGAACTTCTGGATCCGGGCCCGGCTCTGCTCGGGCCGCTGCGCCACCAACCAGCGATCAAGTCGCATCGGCAGCGGCTTGGGGTAGTGGAGCGTCAGCAGCTCCCCGTCGCCCTCCCCAAAGCCGCTCATGAGGCCGAAACGACTGCCGACTTCGCAGGGGCCAGCCCCGCTGGAAATTCCAAAGCAATCGCCCCCAGCGCCGAGCGGCGGAAATCATCGAGCAGCTTGGTGGCCATGCGCAGGGTGTCGCCGCTGGTGTGACGCTCGGCCGCTGCCAACAGCCAGGTCTCGCGATCGGGCTCCCCATTGGGCAAGGCACCGAGCTCGATGCCGTAGCGCTTGGCCAGCAACCCTGACGGAACCCCGGATTGGGCCACCCCTTCCAACAGTGCCAGCAACTGCACAAAGGCCAGGGCCGCCGCTTCGCTGTCGTAGGCCGCCTGGCCGATGTCATCGCAGAGGGCCAGGCGCAGGGCCGCCTGCTGATCATCCAGCCGGGGCGGCAGCACGCCGGGGGCATCGAGCAGGTCGAGATCCTGACCCAGCCGCACCCAGCGCAGGCTGCGGGTGACGCCGGCGCGGCGGGCGCTATCCACCACCTTCTGACGCACCAGCCGATTGATCAGGGCCGATTTACCCACATTGGGGAATCCCAACATCAAGGCCCGTACGGGGCGAGGCTTCATGCCGCGGCTGCTGCGCCGGGCGTTGAGGGCACCACCCGAGCGAATCGCCGCCTGCTGCAGCTGCTTCACCCCCGTACCCGTTTTGGCATCACACCACCAGGGGGTCTGGCCCTGGCTGCGGAACCAGGCGTCCCAGGCAGCGCGCACCGGGGCTGGAACCATGTCGAGTCGGTTGATCACGAGCAGGTGCTGCTTGCCCGTGATCCAGCGCTGCAGGCGGGGATGGCCCGTGGCCAGGGGGATGCGGGCATCGCGCACCTCAATCACCAGATCCACCTTGGCCAGGTTGGCGGTGAGAGCCTTTTCGGCCTTGGCGATGTGGCCCGGGTACCACTGAATCGCCGGCGCGTTGACGCTGAGCTGGAGCGGCAGCGCAGGAACCTCCATCAGGGCACCACCAACACCGGGCAAGGTGCCAATTGGATCACCCGGGCGGCCGTGCTCTGGTGATCGTTCTCCAGGGTGATGCCGCGGGTACCCATCACGATGACATCCGCATTGATCTCATCGGCCACATCGCCGATCACAAAGGCAGGCTTGCCCTCCCGCTCGATCACCTGGGAGCTCACGCCGGCCTGCTCAAAGCTGGCCTTGGCCTCTTCCAGCAGGTGGGCCACCTCCTGCAGATCATCCTGACCGGGCTCCACCACCGAGAGCAGCACCAACTGGCTGTTGTGCTGCTGCACCAGCTGCAGGGCCACCGCAGCTGTCTCCCGGGCCTGGCGGCTGCGGTCAATGGGGAACAAAACAGTGGCGAACATGGCGGACGATCGGGGGCATGGCCGTCGGGCCGGTGCCTTTCCTGTTTAGCGAGTCTTGAGAAAGAAACCCATGGGCCAATCTGGGCCCAGGCAAAACCCACACTGGGTAACCAGCGGTCGCTGGTAGCGATCGCTGGGGCCTAGGCAGACGGGGAGTCGGCGGTCACCAGGGCTCCAGCTTCGAGATGGACGATCCGATCCGCAATGTCGAGCACTTTGTTGTCGTGGGTCACCATCACGATGGCCGCGCCGCGCTGGTCAGCCAGTTGGCGAAAGAGAGCCACCACATCACGCCCTGACTCCTTGTCGAGGGCGGCCGTGGGCTCATCGGCCAGCAGCAGTTGGGGGCTGGAGGCCAGGGCGCGGGCAATGGCCACCCGCTGCTTCTGACCACCGGACAACTTCGCGGGCATGAAGTTGATGCGATGGCCAAGGCCCACCTGCTCGAGGCCCTGCCGACAGCAGGCATCCATGGCACGACGACCCTGGCTGCGCCAGCCAGGCCCCACCTCCAGGCCCAGCCGCACGTTTTGAAGAGCGGTCAAATAGGGCATCAGGTTGTGGGCTTGAAAAATGAACCCCACCTTCTGACGCAACCGTGTCAGTTGTTGCTTCGAGGCGCCCAGGAGTTCCTCGCCGAACAACCGCAGGCTGCCCTCCTGGGCAGCGCGGAGGCCACCAACCATGGTCAACAGCGTGGTTTTGCCTGACCCTGACGGCCCCGTGAGAATCACGATTTCGCCTGCATTGACCTGCAGCTCGATGTTCTTCAGCACCTGTTTGCGCTGGCCGCCCTCCTCAAACCAGTGGTTCAGGCCAGCAATCTGCACCGGTACCGCGAGGTCCATTCAGAACACCTCGGCTGGATCCAGACGCCGGAGCTTGCCAGTGGCCAACCAACCGGACGCAGCACAGATCACCAAGGTGAGGGCAAACACAAGACCGGCGCGGCCAACCGTCATGGTGACGAGCAGACCGGTGGAACGCAGCAACACCTGATAGAGCCCCATCGACACCAGCACACTGGGCACAAAAGCCAACGAAGCAAGAATCAAGGACTCCTGCAAAATGATGCCGACGACAAAACCGTCGCCATAACCCATCGCTTTCATGGTGGCGTATTCGCCGAGGTGATCCCCCACATCGGAGTAGAGGATCTGGTAGACGATGATCGCCCCGACAGCGAGTCCAACCAACACCCCCAGGTTGAAAATCAGGCCGAACGAGGTGTTGCGACGCCAATGGGCCACCTCCCGATCGAGCAGCTGGGGGATGGTGAGCACCTGCACGGAGGGTTCCATGAAGTGCTCAAGGGTGGCCTGAACCCGACGCACACTGACCCCAGGTTCCAGCTGAATCACCCCCAGCTGGATGTCGTCGTTGTTGAGCTCGGGCAGAAACGTCTGCACGTTGCTGCTTGAGGTGATCAGGTTGATGTCAGCGGCGAAGGTCAGGCCCAGATTGAAGATGCCCACCACCTGCGCTGTCTGGCCGCGCAATTCGGTTGTGTAGATCTGACCAGCGGCCAAGGTATCGGCCACGGGCCCTGCCGCCGACTTGGAGGAGCGGTCAAAGAAGACGCTGTTGGGCCGCTGCAGCAAGGTGCGCTGCTCCTGCAAAACCGGCAGCCGCAGGGCGGGGTTGTCGGGGTTGACGCCAAACAACAGCGCCTGTTTTTTCTGGCGGGTGTCGCGATTGATCCAGTCGATCTTGGCCACATACAACGGCGTGACCGCCTTCACGCCCTGCACACCAAGGGCCCGCGCCAGCTGGGCTCGAGGCATGTTGAGCGGTTCACCCAAATTGGTGTAGCGCCTTGGCACCAGCACCAGCTGGCCATTGATCTGTTGAATCGGTCGTTTCTGGCTGTCGTAGAGAGCGCCGGAAAGGCCCATCTGGAAGAACACCAACACGTTGGCGAACCCCACACCTGCAAGGGCTGCGAGCAGGCGCATCGGTTTGTGGGTGAGCTGCAGCCAGGCCACTGGGGTGCGCTGCGACCAGCTCATGGCTGCGTTGGCCTCTGCAGACGCTGCTCAGGGGTGAGGGGGTCAAAGACCACATTCACCTGCATGTAGTTGATGCGACTGGCCTTGGCGATCACATCAGCAGGCAGGGCAATCTTGACCTCAACAACCCGCCGGTCGACGTTGTCACCCGATTCGCCAGTAAAGACGCTCTGACGGCTGACCTGCCGCGCGATCGCGCTGACCTTGCCGCGAACCGTTTTGCCGGAGAATCCATCGGCCGTGATTGTCACCGCTTGATCGGGACGGATGTCGGGCAAATCCGATTGGTAAACCTCGGCAATCACACCCATCCGGGAACTGTCGCCCATTTCCAGCAGGCCTCCCTCGCCGACCTTGTCGCCAGGACGGGCAACCAGCTTGAAGATTGTTCCCGCATAGGGCGCGCGAATCGTGGCCTTGTCCAATTCAGCCTGATCCTTGGCCAGGGTGGTTCGGCTCTGGATCAGTTCGGCCTCAAGGGTGGCGCGGTTAGCCAGTTCCTCCTGCAGCTGGGCGGCTGCGGCCTCGGCCTCCGCCAGCTGCGCCTCCTTACGGTTCGCCGAGGTGGCGCCAGAGGCATAGAGCTCCTGCGCCCGACGGGCCTCGGCATTGGCCTGGGTCAGCTGGGCCCGATAGCGGCGAATCACATTGTCTTGCGAGCGCAGCTTGCGCTCAGCCACAGCAATGCTGGCCTGCGACTGCTGCACCGAGGCCTGCAGCGTGGCCAAGCTTTCCAGGATTGCCAACGGCTGGCCCTTCGTAACCCGTTGCCCCTCGACCACAAGGATCTCGCGGACCCGGTCGTTGCTCAGGCTGCTGGGGACCGAAACCTTGCTGACGCCTCCGAGCGGTTCAACCCTGCCCAGAGCTGCCACGCGCCGGGGCAACAGAGCCGGGGAGCTTTGCTCGCCCTTGGGGAAGAGCTGGCAACCACCACTCAGGGCGGCAAGCAGCACTAGCGACGTAGACAGGGCAGCCGATCTGGCGCGATGAGCCATGCAGCAGCTCGGCTGGAATCCGTTTCATTTTCTGGCTCCTGTCAATGCTGGGCTAGTAGCGGTGGGGCCGGCCCTTGACCGGCCCGCTAAATTCGCCCGACCTTTCCCCTAGCCCCCGCACCATGGCGAAGCGCTCCCTCACCAGCCTCAGCTCTGACGATCTGCGCGGCAAGCGCGTGCTGGTCCGGGTCGACTTCAACGTACCCCTCGACGACGCCGGTGCCATCACCGATGACACCCGTATCCGGGCCGCCCTGCCCACCATCAACCACCTGACCAGCCATGGCGCCAAGGTGATTCTCTCGGCCCACTTCGGCCGTCCCAAGGGTCAGGTGAACGAAACGATGCGCCTCACCCCCGTGGCCGCCCGCCTGGGTGAACTGCTCGGCAAGGGCGTGGTGAAGACCGACAGCTGCATCGGCGCTGACGCCGAAGCCAAGGTGGGCGCCATGGCTGATGGCGATGTGGTGCTGCTGGAGAACGTGCGTTTCTTCGCCGAAGAAGAGAAGAACGACGAGGGTTTTGCCAAGCAACTGGCCGCGTTGGCTGATGTCTATGTGAACGATGCCTTTGGCGCCGCCCACCGCGCCCATGCCTCCACCGAAGGCGTCACCAAGTACCTGAGCCCCAGCGTGGCCGGGATGCTGATGGAGAAGGAACTGCAATATCTCCAGGGCGCCATCGATGAGCCCAAGCGTCCCCTCGCCGCCATCGTGGGCGGCTCCAAGGTGAGCTCCAAGATCGGCGTGCTCGAAGCCCTGATCGACAAGTGCGACAAGGTGCTGATCGGCGGCGGCATGATCTTCACCTTCTACAAAGCCCGGGGCCTGGCCGTTGGCAAGAGCCTGGTGGAAGAAGACAAGCTCGAATTGGCCAAGGAGCTGGAAGCCAAGGCGGCTGCCAAGGGCGTGCAGCTGCTGCTGCCCACCGATGTGGTGCTGGCCGACAACTTCTCGCCCGATGCCAACAGCCAGACCGTGTCGATCAACGCCATCCCCGATGGCTGGATGGGTCTCGACATCGGCCCCGATTCGGTGAAAACCTTCCAGGACGCCCTGGCCGACTGCAAGACCGTGATCTGGAACGGCCCGATGGGCGTGTTCGAGTTCGACAAGTTCGCCGCTGGCACCAACGGCATCGCCCACACCCTGGCCGACCTCAGCGCCAAAGGCTGCTGCACGATCATCGGTGGCGGCGACTCCGTGGCAGCTGTGGAGAAGGTGGGTGTGGCCGACAAGATGAGCCACATCTCCACCGGTGGTGGCGCCAGCCTCGAGCTGCTCGAAGGCAAGGTGCTGCCCGGTGTGGCCGCCCTGGATGAAGCCTGAGCGCATCGCGTTCATCGGTCTGGGAGCCCTCGGGGCTCCCATGGCCGCCAACCTGATCCGGGCCGGTTACGCGCTCACGCTGCACAACCGCAACCGGGATCAGGAGACGGCCGTGATCGAGGCGGTACAAGGTTGCCCGCCGGGCAGCGGCGATACCCCAACCCCGATCCGGCGAGCTGCAAGCCCGGCTGAAGCGGTGGCCGACGCCACCATCGTGTGCCTTTGCCTCAGCGATGACGCGGCCGTGCGGGAGGTGATGCTGGGCCAGTTGGGCGGGCTAGAGCAGCTCGGGCCCGGCTACCTGGTCATCGATTTTTCAACAGTTGCGCCCGCCACCAGCCAGGCCCTGGCAGCCGAGCTTGCCCAGCGCCAAGTGGCCTACCTCGATGCTCCGGTGACCGGTGGCACCGAAGGCGCCCGGGCCGGCACGCTATCGGTGCTGGTGGGCGGCGAAGCTGGCGATCTTGCCCGCGCCAGGCCCCTACTCGAAGTGGTGGGAGGTCAAATCACCCACCTGGGGCCCGTGGGAGCCGGCCAGCAGGCCAAGGCCGTCAACCAGGTGCTGGTGGCCGGCAGCTATGCCGCAGTGGCGGAGGCCCTGGCCCTGGGCCAACGGCTCGGCCTGCCGATGGACAGCTTGGTGGAAGCCCTCAAGGGTGGGGCGGCGGGCTCCTGGGCCCTCGAGAATCGCGCCGGCAACATGCTCACGGGCCACTACCCCCTGGGCTTCAAGCTGGCGCTACACCGCAAGGATCTGGCGATTGCGATCGCCACCGCCAGCGCAGCCGATCTGGAACTGCCGGTGAGCACCCAGGTGGCCGCCCTGGAAGACGCCCTGATTGCCCGGGGCCATGGCGGCGAAGACGTCTCTGCCCTCGCCCGCTGGTTCACCTAGGGGTTCAGCCCTGCCTGATCCGCCACCACGCGCACCCGCTTGGTGGCGGTCACGATGCCCTTGGGATGGACCAGCAACACCGCCCAGGTTTGATCACCGGGAGCCAGCGGGGCTTGCACGGTTTTGAACAGACCGCCACCACCGAGGGCGCCCAACTGAAGATTCGGACTGGCCAGGGCATTGACCTGGGCATCGGTGAGCGCCGACAGCCCACCGGCTACCACGGCCCCATTGAGGGGCTCGTCAAACACCACATCCACGTCGTAACGCTGACCGGTGAGCACCGCATCGGGAATCAGCAAGCTCACCGGCAAGGGGCTCTCGGCGCTTTGCAGCAGCGATTGCTCCTTGATCACCCGTTGGCTGGTGATGTGGCTGCCATCACTGCCCAGCGCCAACAGCTGCACCGCCTCAAAGGCATAGGTATGGCCGCCATCCTTGCGGCTGCCCAGCACCTTCACCTGGGTGGTGGCGCTGCCATCGCGCAGGGGGGCGGACGCGCTCACCTGCCAGTGGGCATCGGGGAAGTCCTTAAGCAAGCTGCGCCGGCGCTGGGCCACTGCAGCCGGATCCAAACCAGGACCTGGGGCCAACACGGCCGTGAGCTCACCACGGCCGTTGAAGGCCTGCTCAAGGGCCTGCAGCGGGGCCGGTGTGGGGGCCTGGGCAGAAGAAGCTTGGGCAGCAGGGGCTTGGGCAGAGAGGGCCGACTGGGGCGCCGCCAAGTTGGCGCCTACGCCTCCCCCCAAGGCGGTGGCAAGAGCCACCAGGGCCGTTGTTGCTCCCTGCCATCCACGCGGGCAACCCAAGCGAAAACGCGGCATCGAGCCTGCCGAAACGGCTTTTAAGTTAGGCCCCATCGAAGGCTCTGCCGATGCCCAGGCTCCTGATTGCTGCAAGCGGCACCGGCGGCCACCTGTT
>JBEDHM010000124.1:0-4745 GCA_041174105.1 Cyanobacteriota bacterium
GCCGCAGGGCGCCGAAATCCAGCACCGCGCCCAGGGGGGTGGCGCCCTGCCAATCACGCCGTTGCTGCTGGGGACCCACCAGCGACCACCCACTCCAACGGGCTGCTACCACCTGCTGGGGCAAACCAAAGCGATCCAGGGTGGCCAAGGGAACCGCCGCACTGCTGAAGGCCGCGCTGCGCAGATCGCTCAGGCGATCCACCAGCACCACATCCACTCCCGCCTGCGCCAACAGGCGGGCCAGCTCAGCTCCCGAAGGGCCAGCCCCCACCACCAGGACCTGGCAATGGAGGGAATGGGTCAAGCAGTGGTCAGCCTGACTGCTCAGACAGCCACAGCCTGGCTGGCTGGCTGGGCGGCTGAGGCGGACGCCAGCGGGGTGCCAAAGCGCTGGATGATCCGCTCCGCCATCTGGGGCGGGGTGAGGCCGAGGGTTTGTTTGCTCTGATCGGGGGAAGCGTGATCCACCAGCACATCGGGGATACCGAGACGCAGCACGGGAACGAGCACCTCATGGTCATTGAGGGTTTCCACCACCGCCGCACCGAAGCCCCCATCGAGGGCCCCCTCTTCCATGGTCACCACCCGACCAATCCGCTTGGCCATCGGCAGAATCAAAGCCTGATCCAAGGGGCGCAGGAAACGGGCATTGATCACCGCCGCCCGCATCCCCTTCTCCTGCAGCAAACCGGCGGTGGCCATGGCCGGCGCCACCATGGCGCCGTAGGCCACGATCAACAGGTCGTCGCCATCGGTGAGTAGCTCACCGCGGCCGATTTCCAGGGGTTCAAAGCCCTCTTCGGCCAAGGGAACCCCTTCCCCTTCTCCCCGGGGAATGCGCAGGGCACAGGGGCCGCTGTGGTGAATCGAGGTCACCAGCATGCGCTGCAGCTCGGCCTCGTCCTTGGGGGCCATCACCGTGAAATTGGGAATGGCGCGGAAATAGCTGATGTCGTATTGGCCCTGGTGGGTGGGGCCATCGGCCCCCACCAAACCGGCCCGATCGAGCACAAAGGTGACCGGCAGGTTCTGAATGCCCACGTCATGGATCAGTTGGTCGTAGGCCCGCTGCAAAAAGGTGCTGTAGATCGCCACCACGGGCTTGAGCCCCTCGCAGGCCATGCCGGCGGCCATGGTCACGGCGTGCTGTTCGGCGATGCCCACATCGAAATACTGCTGGGGGCAGGCCTTTTCCAGGAGGTCCAAACCGGTGCCCGTGGCCATGGCGGCGGTGATGCCCACCACGGTGGGATCCTGCTGGCACAGGGTGACCAGGGTTTGGCCAAACACCTTGCTGTAGCTGGGGGGCTTTGGCTTGCTGGAGGGATAGGCCTTGCCAGTGGCCAGATCAAAGGCCGACTGGGCGTGGTAGCCCACCTGATCGGCTTCGGCAAAGGGATAGCCCTTGCCCTTGGTGGTTGCCACGTGCACCAACACCGGGCCCTCGGTGCGGTGGGCCTGCTCGAAGGTGCGCACCATCTCAGGGATGTTGTGCCCATCGATCGGGCCGATGTAGGTGAACCCGAGCTCCTCAAACACCGCTCCCACCTTGGGAACGCCGAGGCGCTTCATGCTCTCTTTGAGGTTTTTGAGCTCGGTGGGGAGCTCGCCATGCATGAAAGGCAGATGCTTGATCGCTTCTTCGGCGTTGCCTTGCAAAAACTGCACCGGCGGACTCAGCCGCATCCGGTTGAGATAGGTGGAGAGGGCTCCCACCGGCGGTGAAATCGACATGTCGTTGTCGTTCAACACCACCAGCAACTTGGTGTGGGGCAGGTGGCCGGCATGGTTGATGGCCTCCAGAGCCATCCCACCGGTGAGGGCCCCATCACCAATCACCGCCACGCATTTGAAGTCTTCCCCCCGCCGATCCCGCGCCAGGGCCATGCCCAACGCCGCCGAAATCGAGGTGGACGCATGGCCGGCCCCGAAATGGTCAAAGGAGCTCTCACAGCGCTTGAGATACCCAGCCACCCCATCTTTCTGGCGCAGGGTGTCGAAATCCTTGTAACGACCAGTGAGCAGCTTGTGGGGGTAGGCCTGGTGCCCCACATCCCAGACCACCTTGTCGCGATCGAGATCGAGGGTCTGGTAAAGGGCAAGCGTGAGTTCCACGACCCCCAGGCCTGGGCCCAGGTGGCCGCCGCTGGTGGAGACCACCTCCAGATGGCGCTCCCGCACCTGGCGAGCGACAGCTTCGAGTTCGGCAGGGCTCAGACCGTGCAGCTGGTTTGGATGGCTCAGCTCGCTGAGATGCATGCACGGCCCTTGGGGTGGGCAGCAATCTAGGGCTTACGCCCAACGCGGCGGTACGGATTGCGACACTGGAGGGATGATCCAGGCCGACGCCAACTACCTCCAGCGCATCCTGCGGGCCCGCGTCTACGACGTGGCGGTGGAATCTCCGCTGGATGCAGCCCCCAACCTGTCGGCCAGGCTGGGCAACCGGGTGCTGCTGAAGCGCGAAGACCTGCAACCGGTGTTCAGCTTCAAATTACGCGGTGCTTTCAACAAGATGGCTTCCCTGACGGCGGGGGAACTGGCCCAGGGCGTGATTGCCGCCAGCGCCGGCAACCATGCGCAGGGCGTGGCCCTGGCCGCCCAGAAACTCGGCTGCAAGGCCGTGATCGTGATGCCGGTGACCACCCCAGAGATGAAGGTGGAAGCGGTGGCAGCGAGGGGCGCCGAGGTGGTGCTCCACGGCGACAACTACGACGACGCCTGCGCCGAGGCCAAACGGCTGGAACAGGAGCGGGGGCTCACCTTCATCCATCCCTTTGACGACCCCGATGTGATTGCGGGCCAGGGCACGATTGCCCTTGAAATCCTGCGTCAATGCCCGGAACCACCCGCCGCGATCTACGTGGCTGTGGGAGGAGGCGGGTTGATTGCCGGCATTGGTGCCTATGTGAAAGGGGTTTGGCCTGAGGTGGCCGTGGTGGGTGTGGAGCCGGTGGATGCCGATGCCATGACCCGCTCCCTCGAGGCCGGCGAACGGGTGCGCCTGGATCAGGTGGGGCTGTTTGCCGATGGGGTAGCGGTGCGGCAGGTGGGAGAGCTCACCTTTGACTTGGCCCAGCGCCATGTGGATCGCATGGTCACCGTCGACACCGATGCCATTTGTGCTGCGATCAAAGACGTGTTCCAGGACACCCGCTCGATCCTCGAACCGGCCGGCGCCCTGGCGGTGGCTGGGATGAAGGCCGATGTGGCCGCCCGGGGCCTGAAGGGGCAGACCCTGGTGGCGGTGGCCTGCGGCGCCAACATGAATTTCGACCGCCTGCGGTTCGTGGCCGAGCGGGCCGAGCTGGGCGAGGAACGCGAGGCGATGCTGGCGGTGGAAATCCCCGAGCGACCGGGCAGCCTGCGCCAGTTCTGCACCCTGCTGGGCAAACGCAGCCTCACCGAATTCAGCTACCGCCTCGCCGATGGCAGCCGGGCCCAAATCTTTATTGGGGTGCAAACCCAGGGCAACACCGATACCCAGACCCTGATCGCCAGCCTGGAGCAGGCGGGCTTTCGCTGCCTCAACCTCTCCGGCAATGAGCTCGCCAAGTTGCACCTGCGCCACATGGTGGGAGGGCGTCTGCCCCTAACCGCTGGGGAGGGCAACGGTCAAACCGATGAACTGCTCTACCGGTTCGAATTTCCAGAGAGGCCAGGCGCCCTGATGACCTTTCTCACCAGCCTGCATCCGAACTGGAACATCAGCATCTTCCACTACCGCAACCATGGGGCCGATGTGGGCCGGATCGTGGTGGGGGTGCAGGTGCCCCAGGCGGAGCGGGGCCAATGGCTGGCTTTCCTCGATGGGCTGGGCTACGACTGGGTTGATGAAACCGCCAACCCCGCCTATCAACTGTTCCTGGGTCCCACGGCAACGGGGGCGGGCGGGGGCTGGTGAGCTGCGGTACCGTTCGCCGATAGCGCGCCGGCCGAGCCCATGAGCAGCCCGATGCGAGAGAGCGATCCCCTGGCCCAGGCTGAGCCCACTCCCCTTGCCCAGCCCAACCCATCAGCCGAGCCTGCCGTGACCACGGCGGCGGCCGATGCGATTGCGGCGCTGTCGCTGCCTGCGCGCATGGAGGCGATTCTCTATCTCAAGGGCCGGCCGCTCACCCTCGGGGAACTGGCCGATATCGCCGCGATCAGCCGCGAGGAAGCCGATCTCGGTTTGATCACCCTGATGGCCGACTACGCCCATCGGGATACGGCCCTGGAAATCCGCCAGGAAGGCCAGCGCTACAGCCTCCAGCTGCGCGATGGACTGGGCGATCTTGTTCAAAACCTGCTGCCGGTGGACCTCTCCACCGCCGCCCTCCGAACCCTGGCCACCATTGCCTTGAAGAAGCGGATCCTGCAATCGGATCTGGTCGATCTGCGGGGCTCCGGTGCCTACGACCACATCAAAGAGCTCCTGGCCCAGAACTTCATTGAACGCAAGCGCCAAAGCGATGGCCGCTCCTCTTGGCTCACCCTGAGCGAGAAATTTCACCGCACCTTTGCGATCAAAACCGACGAAATCCAACCCCGCCCCAAAGCCGCCAGGCTCCCCAAGGCCGATCTCCCGAGCGAGCCAGGTTCCTCAACCGAGGCAGCTGCCCCAACCGAGGCAATCTCCCCAACCGAAGCCAATCCCGCGGCCGAGCTCAAATCCTCACCCGCAGCAGAAGTCTGGGACGAAGCTGCATAGAGTCGGCCCACACGCCTAACGCTGTTTCAGCGCCCCTCTCCCATCCCATGGA
>JBEDHM010000125.1:0-3771 GCA_041174105.1 Cyanobacteriota bacterium
GCGTTTAAGAACTGGTTACGGCATCGGCGTTGTTTGGCGGCCGGTGGCGATTGCGACTAAAAAGCCCCCATGGACCGCCCCCACAGCCCCGACCACGACCACAGTCACAAGCACCATGCAGGCCACGATCACGGCCCTGCTCCCCTGCATCCGGCCGTCGAGATCCAGCGCCAGCCCCATCCCCGCCAACACCAGCACCGGGCGGGATCGGCGGCGGCCTTTCGCTGGAGCGTGATCCTCAACAGCGGCCTCTCGGCGCTGCAACTGGTGATCGGCTTTGGCTTTGGCTCGCTGGCCCTGATTGGCGATGCGATCCACAACCTCGGGGATGTGGCAGGCCTGCTGCTGGGATGGGGCGCCGAAAAGCTCAGCACCCGGCCGGCCCAGGGGCGCTTCACCTATGGATTCGGCCGCAGCACCCAGCTGGCCTCGCTGGTGAATGCGCTGTTGATCCTGATGGCCTCGGCGGTGGTGGTGGTGGAGGGGGTGCAGCGGCTGTGGCACCCGGTGAGCGTGGGCAGCGCTCCGGTGGCCTGGGCCGCCGCCATCGGCATTGCGGTGAACCTCCTATCCGCCCGGCTGTTTGGCCACGACCACAACCACGACCTCAACCGCCGGGCTGCGGTGGTGCACCTGCTCACCGACGCCGCCATCTCAGCCGCGGTGCTGATCAGCGCCGTGGTGGTGGGGCTCACGGGCTGGCACCGGCTCGATGCCTTCACGGCCATCGGCGTGGGACTGGCGGTGGCCTGGAGCGGCTGGGAATTGCTCCAGGAGGCGCTGATGATCGCCCTCGATGCGGTGCCCAGGGGCATTGATCTGGAGCGGGTGGAAGCCACCCTGCTGGCCCTGCCTGGGGTGGACGATGTGCACCACCTGCACGTGTGGGGGATGAGCACCTCGCAGAACGCCCTCACGGCCCACATCAGCCGGCGGCTGGGCAGCATCGACGACATGGCCCTGCTGCACCAGGCCAAAGCCGAGCTAGCCCAGCTGGGCATTGCCCACAGCACGATCCAACTCGAACCCAGCCCCTAGGTTTCGCCTCAAGCCTGGGCGGGTTTTTCCGGCTTACCGAGCAGCAGCACCAGGGGAATCGCCAGGGCAAACACCAAACCCACCACGCGAAACACATCGCCAAAGGCCAACAGTGACGCCTGCCGGTCGACCTGCAAGCTCAACAGCTGCAGGGCCTGGTCGTGGAGCAGGCCGGTGGCGGGCAAATTCTGGGTTTGCATCCACAGCTCCAACAGCCGCAGCCGCTCCTGCAGCAGGGGGTTGGTGACCGAGAGATGCTCCACCAACTGGGCCCGGTGCACGGCGCGCTGGTGATCGAGCACCAGGGTGAGGGCGGCAATGCCAAAGCTGCCCCCCAACTGGCGGGTGAGGTTGTAGAAGCCGCTGCCCGCGGCCACCACCTGCTTGGGCAAGGGCCCCAGGGTGGCCAGGCTGAGGGGCAGAAACATCATCACGGTGGTCACACCGCGGAAAATCAACGGCCAGAAAAGGGCGTCTTCACCGGTATCGGGCCCGATGGCCGACAGCTGCAGCATCGTGACCACCATCGCCCCCGCCCCCAGGGCAATCAGGGGCCTGGGATCCCAGCGGCTCACCACCTTGCCAAGCAAAGCCATCGTGGCAGCCGAAGCCAGGGCCCCGGGCAGCAGCAACAGGCCGGTTTTGGTGGCGGTGTAGCCCAGCACGCTCTGGGCAAAGATCGGCACCACAAACACCGTGCCGTAAAGGCCCAGCCCAAGCACCATCGAAAACACGCTGCCCGCCGCCAACGAGCGGTAGCGCAGCACCCGCAGGTCGACGGCGGGCTGGCGGCGGCGCAATTCCCACCACACAAACACCGGCAGGGCCACGGCGGCCAACACGGCCAGGCGGCGGATCCCCGGATCGGCCAACCAATCGAATTGCTCCCCCTGCTCCAGCACCACCTGCAGGCTGCCGAGGGCCAGGGCCAGCAGCACGATCCCCACCCAATCCACGCCCCCCTCGGCGGCTGATCGCTGGGGCTTGCTGGCGCGATCACTGGCCAGAACGGAGGATTGATCGGGGGCTGGATCGGGATCCATGAACGCCAGGGCCATCAACACCGCCAGCACGCCAAAGGGCAGGTTGATGAAAAAGATCCAGCGCCAGCCCAGGGCATCGGTGAGGTAGCCGCCCAGGGTGGGACCAATGGCCGGGCCCGCTAGCACCACCACACCGAACAGGGCCTGGGTGACGCCCTGCATCGCCTTGGGCACCCCCTGAAACATGATCGCCTGGGCCTTGGGCAACAGCCCTCCCCCGAGCAGCCCCTGCAAAATCCTGGCCAGCACAAGCACCGGCAGGTTGGGGGCCAGGCCGCAGAGCACCGAAGCAGCGGTGAAGCCCACCAGGCAGAACACGAAATAACTGCGCTGGCCGAAACGCTCACTGAGCCAGGCACTCAACGGGATCATCACCACGGTGGCCATGGCGTAGCCGGTGATCACCCAGCCCACTTCAGCCAGGGTGGCGCTGAGGTTGGCCTGGATCTGGATCAGGGCCACGTTGGTGATGCTGGTGTCGATCACCTCCAGCAGGGCCGCCAAGGAGGCGGTGATCACCACGATCCACTGCCTGGTGGTCACGAGCGCACACGCACCGTGGCGGAGAGCCCGGGCACCAGCCGGGCCGCCAGGGCTGGCGGAATGGCATGGCCTCTCTGGCCATCGGTGAGGGAGATGCGCGCGGTGACCCGCTGCACCACCTTGGTGAAATTGCCGGTGGCGTTATCCGGCGGCAACAGGGCAAAGCGGGAACCGGAGGCCGGCGCCAGGCTGATCACGCGGCCATGGAAGAGGTGGTCGGGGAAGGCATCGAGCCGCACCTCCGCCGCTTGACCAGGCCTTAAGGAGCGCAGCTGCACCTCTTTGAAGTTGGCTTCCACCCAGGGCTCCGGTTCCACCAGGGTGAGCAGGGGTTGGCCGGGCTGCACCTGGCTGCCGAGCTCGGCGCTGCGGCCACCGATGCGGCCCGCCACCGGCGCGGTGATGCGCACATAGGACAACTGCAGCTGGGCCCGGGCCAGGGCGGCGGCAGCCTGCTCGATTTTGGCGGCGGCGGCGGCGGCTTTCTGGCGAGCAACGCCCACCTGGCTGCGGCTGGCGAGGGCCTGCTCGCGGCTGGCGATGCTGCGGGTGAGCTGCCCCTGGGCCTGCAGGTAGGTGGCCCTGGCCCGATCCACCTCCTGCTGCGACACCCCCCCCTGCTTGAGCAGAAACTCCAGGCGGCGCAGATCAGCCTTGGAGCGTTGCAATTCAGCGGCTGCCACCTGGCGATCGGCGCTGGCAACCTCGGCGGCAGCCCGGGAGCCACTGGCGGTGGCGCTGGCCTGGACGGCCATGGCCTGGGCCTGGCGTTTGGCCTCCTGCCAGTCGGCCTGGGCGGAGTGCAGCGCGGCCTGGGCATCGCGGGGATCGAGCGCCACCAATAGCTGGCCGGTGTGCACCAGTTGGTTGTCTTGCACGGGCACGGCGCTGATCGTGCCCGGCACCCTGCTGGAGATCTCAATCAGGTGGGCCTGGAGCTGGGCGTTGTCGGTTTCCTCGATGCCCCAGTGGTTCACCAGCCAGTGGCTGATGCCCACGCCGCCAGCCAGCACCAGGGCAGCCAGGCCCCACTGGCGCGGCTGCCATTGGCGAACCTGCCAGAAGCCGGCAGAGCGGATGCGTTCAGGCAAGCCTTGTAAACCGGGGAAGGCCAAGCCAAACCACCATCAATCCACCAACGCTAAGC
>JBEDHM010000126.1:0-4591 GCA_041174105.1 Cyanobacteriota bacterium
GCGGTGGGAATCGCCGGCGAAACCATTGCCCAGGTCATTCAGGGGCAGCATGGAGGGGTGATCACCCAGGTGGGTCCCCAGGTGCTGACGCTCGATGAGCTCCGCAAGGGGTCGATCAACTCCGCGGTTCTTGGCGCCGTGGAAATCTGCCCGAAAGAAGTGCCTGCCGATGTGATCACCAAGGTGCAGGACGCCCTCAAGAACGCACCGGCGTCGAAAGCACCATCGCCCAAGCCTGCCGCCAGCAAACCCTCACCCGCCCAGTAAGGCCATGGCCACCGTGCGCCTCGCCGATTACCGCCCGGCGCCCTACCTGCTGGAGCGCACCGACCTCACGGTGCAGCTGCATGCGGATCACACCGTGGTGGAAGCCCAGTTGGCGTTTGCCCCCAATCCGGCGGCGGCCGAACAGGGGGCCTTGCTGCTCCAAGGCGTGGATCTGGAACTGCTGGAACTCAGGCTCGATGGCGAGCTCCTCGGCCCCGATGCCTACCAACGCAACGCAGGGGATTTGCAGCTGCTGGCCCCGCCGGCGCGCCCTTTTGTGCTCCAAAGCCGGGTGCGCCTTCACCCTGAAACCAACACCACCTTGGAGGGGTTGTATGTGAGTGGTGGCCTGTTCACCACCCAGTGCGAAGCCGAGGGGTTTCGGCGCATCACCTTCCATCCGGATCGGCCCGATCTGCTGAGCCGCTTTCGGGTGCGCCTTGAGGCCGATTGTGCCAGCTGCCCCGTGCTGCTTTCCAACGGCAATTGCCTGGAAACCGGCGAGATCCTCGATGCCGCGGGCCGGCCCAGTGGCCGCCATTACGCGCTCTGGGATGACCCCTTCCCCAAGCCCTCCTATTTGTTTGCCTTGGTGGCTGGCCAGTTGGAGGAGGTGCGCGACACCTACACCACAGCCAGTGGCCGCGAGGTGAGCCTGCGAATCCATGTGGAACCGGGGGATGCGCCATTCACAGCCCATGCCATGGCGTCGCTGAAGCGCTCGATGCTGTGGGATGAGCAGCGCTATGGGCTCGAATACGACCTTGATGAGTTCAATATCGTGGCCGTGCGCCATTTCAACATGGGCGCGATGGAGAATAAGAGCCTGAATATTTTTAATTCCAAGTTGGTGCTGGCCGATGCTGAAACGGCTACGGACGCCGAGCTTGAACGGGTTGAGAGTGTGATCGCCCATGAATATTTCCACAACTGGACAGGTAATCGCATCACCTGCCGCGACTGGTTCCAGCTCTCTTTGAAAGAGGGGCTCACGGTTTTTCGTGACCAGTGCTTCTCTGCCGATTTGCATGGTGCTGCGCTCAATCGGATCGAGAATGTGTCGCTGCTGCGCAATACCCAATTCCGAGAGGATGCTGGGCCTACGGCCCACCCTGTGCAGCCCGATTCCTATCAGGCAATCGATAATTTCTATACCACCACCATCTACGAAAAAGGTTCGGAGGTGATTCGTGCGCTCCACACCCTGCTGGGTGAGGAGACGTTCATGCGTGGGATGGCTCTCTATGTGAGCCGTCATGACGGCACCGCCGCTACCTGCGCCGATTTTGTGCAGGCGATGGAGGATGCGGCCGAAGCAGCTGCCTCGAGCAGCCCGCAGGCCAGGGTGCCATTTGATTTCACCCAGTTCCGCCGCTGGTATCACCAGGCCGGCACGCCGGTGCTGCATGTGCAGCGCCATTGGGATGGCCCAGCCGGGGTGCTCGAACTGCAGATTGAGCAACACACGCCGCCCACGCCCGCCCAGGAGCACAAGCAACCCCTGGTGATTCCCCTCGTCCTGGGCCTGTTGGGCCAGGCGGGAGAGGCCTTGCCCGTGCAGTTGGGGGGCGAATCCCCCCAGCAAGCTGCTGATGCCGTGTTGCCGCACCACTGGGGTGAGGGCAGTCGCCTTCTGGTGATCGATCAAGCCAGCCATCACTTGCGGCTGGTGGGATTGCCCCAGCAGGACCATCCGCCGGCCCTGTCGTTGTTGCGTCAGTTTTCGGCGCCGGTGAAGCTGGACATGGGCCGACCCACCAGTGAGCTGGTGCATTTGTTGGCCTGTGATTCCGATCCCTTTGCCCGCTGGGATGCCGGCCAGGTGTTGCTGCGTCAGGCGGTGGTGGCCAGGGCTAGCGACCACCCCCATGCCCTGTTGGAAGCCGAATTGGTGGATGCTTTCGGCCGGATCCTTGCCGACCCCCTGCTGTCCCAGGCGAGTCGGGCGGTGTTGATGGCCTTGCCAGGCATGGCTGAGTTGGAGGAGGCCGCGGCGGCCCAGCAGCTGGTGCCCGATCCGCCGGCCCTGTTTGCGGCCCTCATGGCGCTCCAGAGGCATTTGGGTGAAGCCCTGGCTGGGCCCCTGATGGCGGCCCTCGATGAGTGCCAGAGCGCCTGGCAGCACCCCTGGCCGCAAGGCAACGGCGATCGCATGCTCACGGCCTTGATTTGGAGCTGGCGCTGTGCGGCCGGCGATTCAGTGGTGCTTGAGGCCGCGCGCCAGGCGGTGGATGGCCCTTCGATGACCCTGGCCCGCTCGGGCCTGCGGGCCCTGCAGTGCCATGACGTGCCCCAGCGCCAGCAAGCGATGGAGGCCTTCTATCAGCGCTGGCAGAACAAGCCTGTGATTCTGGATGCCTGGTTTGGGCTGGAAGCCTCGGCTCCCTTCGCCGATGGGTTGGAGCGGGTGGCCCGTTTGCTTGGCCACCCCCGGTTTGATCCGGCTGCTCCGAATTCGGTGCGGGCGGTGCTGGGTGGTTTTGCGGGTAATGCGCCGGTGTTTCACGCCGCCGATGGCTCCGGCTATCGCTTCATGGCGGATCAGATTGCATTGCTGGATCAGCGCAACCCGATCACAGCCTCTCGGATGGCGAAGGTGTTGAGCCGTTGGCAGAGCTATGGCGAGCAGCGGGGCGCGCGCATGCGCGAAGCGCTCGAGCAGTTGGCGGCAGCCCAGCTCTCCACCAACACCCGCGAGGTGGTGGAGCAGTGCCTGGGCTGATCCTCCCTTTGGCCGATCGGCCGACGGCGAGATCAGCGCATGGGCGGTAGTTGGGGTGGTTGGGGAGGACTGTTGGTCGCATTCTGGTGAATTTGCTGAAAGGCCAGCTTGCGGAGGTCCGCGCCCTCGGGCCCGGCATACAGCCCCCACAACCCCTCCCAGTAGAAGTAGATCACCCCATGGCCTTGGCCATTGGCAATTTGCACCCGTTGGCTGATGTCAGCCATGGGGGTGGTGCGGCCACCAAAGCCCGCCAGGATGCCGATCTCCACGGGGATGCCCCAACCACTGGCTTTCACCAGGGCTGGTTGCGCGAGATCCTTGGCGAAGCCTTCTACGGAATAGGCGTAGTTCTGCACCACCAGTTCATCGATTAGTTGGCCCAGGGCCCAAAGCTCCCAGTCCTGGAGCCATTTGTTGTAGGCAAAGCGAAAAGGGCCCGGGGAGAGGCTCACGTAGGCTCGGCTATGGCCCTTCTGCTTCAACACATCCCGCAGTTCCCGGAGCAATCCGGTCAGTTGGTGGCGCCGCCAGGTCATCCAGGCCCGATCGGAGATGTTGGCCGGCGGATCACTACCGGTGTCGTTGCGGTAGAGCGCACGGGTGTAGGGGTCGTACCCCAACTCGATCGGCCAGGCGAAATGGTCGTCGAGCTGGATGCCATCCACGTTGCAGCGCTGCACAATCTCGCCCACCAGGCCAATGAAGCGTTGCCGTACCCCGGGATGGGCGGGATTGAGCCACACCATGGCCTTGCCATGCATGCTCATCGCGCTGGTGCCATCACTCCCTTGCAGCACCCACTCGGGGTGTTGTTGCACCACGGCGGCATCCGCCGGTTCCATCAGCCCATACTCCAACCAAGGAATCACCTGCATGCCCCGCCGGTGGGCGGCCGCGGTCATCCGGCAGATGGGATCTGGGTTGCGGCTCGATCCACGGGCGCTGGCCTGGAGCAAGGCGGGCTCCATCGGGGCATAGGCCGAGCGGTGAAACGTGGTGCCCCGGCTCCACACGTTGGGATAGAGGGTGTTGAAGCCGGCATCGGCGAGTTCATTCACCGCCTGATCAATGCGGGCGGGGTCGTAGTACAGCGGACTCGGACTGTTGGTGAGCCAGACCCCCAGCCGCCTCGGCTGGGCGAAGGCACCACCGCAGGGGGCCAGCAGGCTGACCAATCCCAGCATTGCAACCCCAAGGGCGGCCAACCGCCGGCCCCGCGGCTGTTCACCCAGTTGGCGATCACCCAATTTGCGATCACCGAGATTGCGATCACCCAGATGGCGATCACCCAATTGGCGAGGCTTTCCCGCTGAAGGGGGCATCAACGGGACGTTGGCATCAATCAGCGGAACATCGAGCTCACCGAGCTCTCCTCGTGGATACGCCAGATGGCTTCCCCCAGCATCTTGGCCACCGAGAGCACCTGGAGTTGGGGGAAGCGGCGATCGTCGGAGAGGGGGATGCTGTTGGTGACGATCACCTCCTCAAACAGCCCCGGTTCGGAGAGGCGCTCCACGGCCGGGGGGGAAAACACCGCGTGGGTGGCGCAGGCCAGGACCCGGGCGGCGCCGCTCTTGCGCAGCAACTTGGCCCCTTGGC